>JBFZBC010000021.1:0-10002 GCA_041308645.1 bacterium | reverse complement strand
TAAGGAAATTATCACTATTATTTGATCTAAAAGTAGTACTTGACTTTTATTACCTTAGGGTGTATAATTGACAATAGAGAGTGGAATCAGACAGAGTCTTGATTTCAAAACACAGATGTTTTAATAACAAAATCCTTGTAAAATCAAGGTAAAGGAGGAGAGGATGAAGACAGTAGTCAGAGTTGTTTCGTTGGTCTTGGTAATGGTTGTTGTTGTGTTGAATACTGGATGTGCAACACCTCAATATCAAGCAAACCAATCTGCTGTGAATCAGGGGATTGCAAAGGCGGCTATCGGTGCTGTTATTGGAGCGATAGCGGCGAATAATGTTCAAGGCCTCAAGGATGATAGTGTAGCGGTTATTCTCGGAAGCGCAGCTCTCGGTGGTCTTAGCGGAGCTTTTGATGGTTCCAAGCAGGATCAAAATAGAGCAGCGATTGGTGCTGTGAATGAAATTGCATCAACTATTATTATAAATGTGAATAACTCAAATGGTTCGGTGACTCCGGTAACACTTAGAAGAGTTGGTCATCAGTATGTTGGACCGCGCGGTGAATATTACAACACTTTACCGACGGAACAGCAATTGAAGGGTCCTTACGGATTCTAAGAAAGGAAAAATACAAAAGGGCGGTTCGTTTTACGAACCGCCCTTATTTTTTATACTATTTAGTCTTAATTATTCCTGCCTTTTTAAGTGTGGCGTAAGCACCGTTTTTTTGAATAGTCTTGATTGCTCGGGTGGAGATCGTAAGATTAAAGGTCTTTTTTAATTCAGGGACGTAAACCTTCTTTTTCTGAAGATTAGGATATTTGCGAACCATTCCAGTCGGGTTAAATTTAGTAGCACGAGTTCTGTTAGAATACCCGCCACCCATAATTGAACCTTTTTTTGTTATTGCACAGACTTTTGCCATTTACCCGTTAAAATTTTCTACTATAACCAAATTGTTCGGTTTTATAGAAATTTTGATTAATTGATTACTCTTTATAACAATACTCGTTTTTTCACCAGAAAATTTTTCTCGGGTGAATTTTTTATATTTAAACTAGTTGTGCTATGCTATCATAGTAAAAGTATTTTGTAAACCATGGAGATTAATTTTATTTTTCAAATAATAGTTCTTATTATATCTATAATGGCCCATGAAATAGCTCATGGGGCAGCGGCTTATTTGTTTGGAGATCCTACGGCTAAAAATTTGGGCCGATTAACCTTAAATCCTCTTAAACATATTGATCTTTTTGGTTCGATTATTCTACCAGTACTATTGTATTTATCTGGATCGGGTTTCTTGATTGGTTGGGCTAAGCCAGTGCCATATAATCCATATAATTTACGCAATAGGCGCTTAGGAGAATTTTGTGTTTCGATTGCTGGTATTACCACGAATTTTATTATTGCTATTGTTTTTTCTTTTTTAATCAAATTTGCCGAGGTTTTAAGTTTATCTCAATCAGTAATAGAGTTAATGGTGTATATTATCTTTTTAAATATAGCTTTGGGGATATTTAATCTTATTCCCATCCCACCACTTGATGGTTCAAAAATATTATTTTCTTTTATTCCATATAGATATGAACATCACCTTATAGCTTTAGAAAGATATGGTTTCTTTTTTCTGATTATTTTTATAATATTTTTTGGTAATATAATTTCTAGTGTTATTTTTGAGGTGATGAAATTAATTTTGTAGACAACTTGATCAAAAGAAAAAAAGGTAAGATATCTAAACTTACAGAAACTATGGATCTGATTTGTAAAATAATTGTAATTTTCTCCACTTTATAATATACTGTCTTGATAAATATATATGTCGAATAAATATATAAAAATATCAATAATTATTTTAGCATTGGTTTTGGTGGTGGTGGGAATTTTATTTGCTGGAGATATTTTGACTCAAACAGAAGCCCCAAGCCCTACCGGTTATACTTTAGAGGATATTTATAATAAACTTACTGATTCTGGTTATACCTCAAGCCCTAGTCACGATTTAAAAACTTCTAATTCTACCAGCACTCCATCAATGTACTCCTTAGAGGATATCTTTACTATTGTACCAGAATATAAAACCTTGAGTGATTCAACTACTACTTTATCTGCCGGAATTTATTCCACTACTACCTTATCGGACATCGAGCTAAATCTTCTTCCTGATAATATTGCTTCTGGGACAACAATATTTGGTGTTACTGGTATATTGGAATGTGCACCATAATTTTATGTTAAAAAATATTTTTATTACAGTTTTATTTGGAATTATTTTTGGCAGTTTTAGTGTTTTTGCTGGTTCCTTTACTCCAGTACCAGCTAATCCAGGAGCGGGAGATTACACTCTCTCGGATATTTTTAATAAAATATCATCCAGTACATATTCATACTCTTCACATACTTTTGGACCCACGGACACCCCCAATAGTACCCTTGTCACTTTATCTAGTATTTGGAATATTATCCCCCCTTTTATCACTTTGGCGATTAATGATTTGGATTCCGGTATTTTGAATGCTGGTATTTATGACCTCACCACTGATCTTAGTGTCATTGAGCCGGATTTAGTGGAGGCTAAAATAAGCAGTGAATCTAGTTTGTTTGGGGTGGAAGGGATTTGCCGGCGTACTATTACTACGGAGGGGCTTATATCATACTGGCCATTTGATGGCAACGCTAATGATTCAGGACCAGCAGATAATGATGGAACAATTACTAATGTTGTGTTAGTTACTGGAGTGAAAGGAGTGACGGATACTGCTTATGATTTTGACGATTTTCAGAACGATTATATTACCTTTACTAATCCCAACATTACCACTGCTTATAGTTCATCTGTTTGGATAAAACCAAGAAGTTTTCCAGCAGTAGGTCAATGGACTGTTTATCGAGACGCCATGTTAGCAAATATTTCCTTAACTGGTTATAACTCTCAACCTGTAACGTGTAACTATAATTCTGATGGTAGTTGGGCCAATACTGTTGAGTGTAGTACATCAATCCCGTTGAATGAATGGACACATATTGCTTGTACTCAAGGCCCAAATCAATCCATATTTATTAATGGTGTCCTTTGTAATACTACTTATGATGTGCCCGCTCATACCCGCGGAGGAGGGACTCTTACGGTGGGTGCCTGGTTGGGAAGTAGAGACTATCCAGATGAGTACAGTGGCTTTGACGGTTCAATTGATGAGCTCCGATTTTATGACCGTGAACTTTCTGAGCAGGAGGTTAATAATATTTATAATGTCGAGAAACCAGAATAAAATAACTTTACAACCAATATTTAAAGAAATTTATACTTTAATAATGATTGGAATCTTACTTGTCACCGCCAATTCTTTTGCTGGTTCCTTTACTCCAGCACCAGCTATTCCAGGAGCGGGAGATTACACTCTCTCGGATATTTTTAATAAAATATCATCCAGTACATATTCATACTCTTCACATATTTTTGAGCCCACGGAGACCCCCAATAGTACTCTTGTTACATTATCTGATATTTGGGATGCTATCAGGTGGTCTACTTTAAATAATTCTGGTATTTTAGATGCTGGTATTTACGTCACCTCCTCACTCTCGGTCGCTGAGCCTAATTTAGTAGCTTCCAATATTTCTTCCAGCGCTAGTATTTTTGGTGTTGATGGAAGTTGCCGAGGAATACCAACGGATGGGCTCATTTCCTACTGGTCATTTGATGACGGTACCGCCAGTGACCCTATTGGGGGATATGATGGAACTATTGACGGAGCTATTCCTACCACCGGCTTGGGTGGAACACCTGATACCGCTTTTCGTTTTGATGGTTTAGACGATCGGATTGATTGGCCGGTATCTATTTTGGATTCCGTTAGAACCCAAACTGGTACTTGGTGTACGTGGCTATACTCTGTTGATTTGTTGGATAATAGAAAGGTAATGATGTTTGGGGATTCTACAAAGGATAGTTATGTTCAGCTGGAGTTAAATTCTACTCAGGGTTTAAGGGCAAAGTCTCGAAATCCTGCTGGGAATGTAGCTTGGCAGATAAATGTGAATAGTCCACCTTCTGGTGACCCCTTTGTTTTTGTTTGTTTGGTTCATGATGGAAGTGAGCCATCAATATATGTAAATGGTGCAAAGCCAGCGCAAACCTTTATGACTAGTTTAGATAAAACTATTTGGTTAGGAGATATACCAGGGATTGATCGTGGTCAGATTGGTTGTGCCGATAAAAATGAAGCTGTTGATGCCTGGCATCCTTTATTAGGTCATGATTATTATCGTGGGACGATTGATGAAGTTCGAGTTTATGATCGAGATTTAAGCGCCCAAGAAATGTTGGATATTTATAATATAACTAAACCCTAGCGGGTTTAGTTATTTGCTTTTTTTTATATCTTATAGTATATTGGCGTTTCAAATATGCCAACCATAAATCAACTTATAAAGAAAAATAGAAAGTCAGTTCCAAGGAAGGTTAAATCTATCGCCTTAACGAGAGGTTTCAACAGTCTAGAAAATCGATCGACTTATTATAATGCACCTTTTAAAAGAGGTGTGTGTGTAAAAGTGACCACTAAAACTCCAAAGAAACCAAACTCCGCTATTAGAAAGATTGCCAGAGTGAGACTTACCAATGGTCTTGAAGTCACTGCTTATATTCCTGGTATGGGACACAATTTGCAGGAGCACTCAGTTGTTATGCTTAGAGGAGGAAGAGTAAAAGATGTTGGCCTTCGTTATACTATTGTCAGAGGCGTCCTTGATGCTGGCGGAGTAGAAAAAAGAATGAAAGGTAGAAGTCAGTATGGTGCGAAAAAACCAAAAAATACTAGTAAGTAGCTTCTTAGCTAGTTAGCTGATTAGGAAATTCCTAAAAAGCTACAAGCTACAAGATAATAAAGATAAAAAAACATGCGAAGAAAACTAAAAACCAAACCAGAAATTAAGCCAGATCTAGTTTATAAATCTGTTAAAGTTAGCAAATTTGTAAATTATATTATGGAAAAAGGCAAGAAAAATACTGCCAGAAAAATTATCTATGATATGTTTGATGAAATAAAAGAGAGGACAAAGACAACGAATCCTTTAGAGATTTTTGAGCTAGCTCTTTCAAACACCGCTCCCAACGTTGAAGTAAGATCAAAGAGAGTGGGAGGTGCCAACTATCAGGTGCCCGTTGAAGTTCGACCAGAACGACGTGCCGCCCTTTCAATGAAATGGATTATTGATGCGGCCCGAAGTAAAAAAGGTGCTAATATGTATAAAAAACTAGCAGATGAAGTGATAGGTGCTTCTAAAGGAGAAGGTGAAGCTGTCCGCAAGAAAGAAAACACTCTTAAGATGGCTGAAGCCAACAAAGCCTTTGCCCATTTTGCTTGGTAATTTAATTCTGATTAAATTATTCTGAGCTTGTCGAAGAATTTTTAAAAAACTCCCTATCAGGGAGTTTTTTGTTGCTTTTTAGGTGATTTTAATGTATTCTATCCCTACCAAATTGTCGTTGGTTTTTTATTTTATTATTAATTATTAATTAATTTATTATATGGCACGTGCATATCCATTAGAGAAAGTCAGAAACTTCGGAATCATTGCTCACATTGATGCTGGTAAAACCACCACTTCTGAGCGTATTTTGTACTATACAGGTCAGTCACATAAAATCGGTGAAGTGCATGATGGAGAAACTACAACTGACTGGATGGAACAAGAAAGAGAAAGAGGAATAACTATTTGTTCGGCGGCGATTACTTGTTATTGGGTGCCATCATATATGGGTAAAGATACTAGTCGAAAAACTATGTTCAATATTATTGATACTCCCGGTCACATTGACTTTACCGCTGAAGTAAAACGATCCCTTAGAGTACTTGACGGTGCTGTAGTTGTATTTGACGGAGTAGCTGGTGTAGAACCACAATCCGAAACTAACTGGCGTTATGCTGATGATGGAAAAGTTCCAAGAATTTGTTTAATAAACAAACTAGACCGAACTGGTGGTAGTTTCGAACGATCATATCAAAGTATTTTAAATCGTTTAACAAAAAATGCGATTCGTATGCAAATTCCAATCGGCGAAGAAGAAAAATTTGAAGCTGTAATTGATTTGCTTAAAATGAAAGCCTATTATTTTGAAGGTGAGATGGGCAAAGATATTGTAGAGAAAGAAATTCCAGCTGAATATTTAGAGCGAGCGAAAAAATATCGCGCTGAAACTGTAGAAAAAATTGTTGAGCAGGATGAAAAAGCAATGGCTGATTATTTGGACGGTAAAGAGATTCCATTGGAAACTCTAAAAACTATTTTGCGAAAAGCTACTATTGCTAATACTTTGGTTCCTGTTATGACTGGTTCAGCTTTGAAAAATAAGGGTATTCAATTAACTCTTGATGCGGTGGTGGATTATTTACCATCACCTTTGGACATTCCACCAGTTAGAGGTATTAATCCAACCACAAATGAGGAAATATTCCGACATGCTTCCGATACTGAACCATTTGCAGCTTTAGCTTTTAAATTACAAAACGATCCTTTCGTCGGGCAGTTAGCTTATTTCCGAGTTTATTCTGGTACCATTTCTCCCGGTATTTATATTTATAATTCCACCACTGGTAAAAAAGAAAGATTAGGCCGAATCGTGCGTATGCAAGCTGATAAAAGAGAAGAAGTAGACATTGTTTATGCCGGTGAAATTGCCGCCGCCGTTGGTTTGAAAGAAGTTCGCACCAGTCATACTTTATGTGATGAAAATAATCCAATTATTTTGGATAAAATTGTATTTCCAGAACCAGTTATTTCTTTGCGTATTGAACCAAAGACAAAAGCTGATCAAGAAAAAATGGGTATGGCTTTGAAAAAACTTTCTGATGAAGATCCAACTTTTAAAATTGTTTCTGATTCAGAGACCGGTGAAACTGTTATTAAAGGAATGGGTGAACTTCATTTAGAAATTTTAGTTGATAGAATGAAAAGAGAATTTGGCGTAGAAGCAAATGTTGGTAAGCCACAAGTTGCTTATAAAGAAACTATTACCGGCACAGCCGAAGCGGAACATAAATATATTAAACAGTCTGGTGGTAAGGGTCAATATGGTCACGTTAAAATTACTATTAAGCCATTGGAAAAATTGGAAGAAGGAGCAAAAATTCCTAAAAATGTTTCTCGTAGTGAAGGTTTTGAATTTATTAACTCTATTAAAGGAGGAGTTATTCCAGTGGAATTTATTCCAGCTTGTGAAAAGGGTATTGTAGAAGGAATGGAAAGAGGAGTGGTAGCTGGTTACAAGATGACGGATATTTCTTGCGAATTAACTTATGGTTCTTATCATGATGTGGATTCGTCAGAAATTGCTTATAAGATCGCTGCTTCACAAGCCTTCCAGGATGCTGCTAAGAGAGCTAAACCTGTTATTTTGGAGCCGATTATGAAAGTAGAGGTGGTGACACCAGAAAAGTTTATGGGAGATGTGGCTGGTCATTTGAATTCTAAACGTGGAATCATTGAAGAAATGACTGAGCGAGGTATGAATAAAGTAATCAAGTCAAAGGTTCCACTTTCTGAAATGTTTGGTTACATTACTACTCTTCGATCAATGACTGAAGGCCGCGCTTCCGTTAATATGGAGTTTGATCATTATGCCATCGTTCCTCCAAACGTCGCTAAAGAAATCGCTGAGACCCGTGGGGCAACTGCGAAGTAGACTACTTTTTTAATTTTTGATATAATAATTAAGCTTATTTTTATAAGTTTAATTATTTAATATGAAAAAATATTTTATTTATTTACTCCTAATTTCAATTTTTGTTTTTGGAGCGGTTGTAAATGTTGTTTCAGTCAATGCACAGTCGATGACCATTTCGCAATTAGTGGAATTACTGATTTCTATCGGAGCAATCGCACCAGATAAAGTGGTTGCTGCTCGAGCGGTAGCAACCAGTTTAAGTCAAGCTAACACAGCAATTGTAGCAACTAGCACTTCTTATATCCAAGTTTTGACACCAAATGGAGGACAAAGTTGGGAAATTGATTTGGATGTGCCATACTCTATTACTTGGGGTTCAAGTGGTTTGACTCAAGCACGCGTAGCCTTAATTTCTTCTGCTAAAACGAATAATGTTTGTGAACTCAGTTTATTGCCAGTTGCTTCTAAAAATGGTAATTATGAATTCAAAACATTACTTAAAACAGCCAAATGTTACAATTTAATCACTGGTACTTCTACGCCATTAAAAGATGGTACTTATAAAGCTAGAGTTTATTATACTGATGCTTTTGGTACAACCATAAGTGACGATAGTAATGCCACTTTTAAAATTATACCAAAACCAATTCCAAGTATGAAGGTGACTTATCCTAATGGTGGAGAGACTTTGATTCGTAATCGTGAGTATGTTATTAAATATAGTTTAACTAATGTGACCAAAAGTGATAATGATTTAATTTATTATTACTTATTGGATAATAATGGAAATAATGTTTTAAACGGACATAAATTAATTATCACAGCCCATACTTTTGATTTAGATTTACCCTCTTCTCTTTCAGCTGGTGCTTATAAATTGAAATTAAAATTGACTACCGATGTTGATCACGTAGAAATTGAAGATATAAGTAATAACTTTTTCTGGGTTTCCACTGGCTTGTAATTTATTTTTTAATTTGTTAGTATTACTTTTGTGACTTTTTCTCTTGACTGTCAATCAAGGGTTGAAGTTTTTATTAGTCGCCCGAAAAAATTTAATAAATTTTAATGGGTAAATTTAATCATTAGTTGGCTGGATTGAGTCAGCGTTCTCGCGCACTCTATCTAGACAATTAAAAATAAAATTATGGCAGAAGTTTTTAATCGAACAAAGCCACACGTTAACGTTGGTACTATCGGCCACGTTGACCATGGTAAAACTACTTTAACCGCAGCTATTCTAAGCGTTTTAAGCCGCGCTGGTAAGACCGTTAAATTACGAGGTGTTGACGAAATTGACTGTGCTCCAGAAGAGAAGGCACGTGGTATTACCATTGCTCTTTCTCACAACGAGTATGAGTCAGATGCTAGGCACTATGCCCACATTGACTGTCCTGGTCACGCAGACTTTATCAAGAACATGATCACCGGTGCCGCTCAAATGGACGGTGCTATCCTTGTAGTAGCCGCTACTGATGGTGTGATGCCACAGACCAGAGAACATATTTTGCTTGCAAAGCAGGTGGGTGTGCCAAAGGTTATCGTCTATCTTAACAAGTGTGATATGGTTTCTGATAAGGAGCTTATTGATCTTGTGGAAGAAGAAGTCCGAGAATTATTAACAAAGCAAGGATTTGATGGTGCAGGTGCACCTATAATTCGAGGTTCAGCTCTTAAAGCCCTTGAAGCTAAAGGTATTGATGATGAATGGTCAAAGTCAGTATTAGCGCTTGTGGAAGCTCTTGATACTTATATTCCAACTCCAGTTCGTGATACAGAAAAGCCTTTCCTTATGCCTATTGAGGACATTTTCTCAATTGAAGGGCGTGGTACTGTAGTGACTGGTAGAATTGAAAGAGGTATCTTAAAACTAGCTGACGAAGTAGAAATTGTTGGTATTAAACCTACCACCAAGACCGCCGTTACTGGTATTGAAATGTTCAATAAGCAGCTTAACGAAGGTATGGCTGGAGATAATGCCGGAATTCTATTGCGCTCAACTAAAAAAGAAGATGTTCACCGTGGACAGGTTCTTTGTAAACCAGGTTCCGTTACCCCTCATACCGAGTTTGAGGCCGAAGTATACATTTTGAAGAAAGAGGAAGGTGGTAGACACACTCCATTCTTCTCAGGTTACAAGCCACAGTTCTATATGAGAACAACTGACGTGACTGGAGATGTGACTCTTGCGGAAAAAGTAGAGATGGTTATGCCAGGAGATACCGCTACTTTCAAAGTTAAGCTTGTTGCTCCAGTTGCTCTTGAGGAAAAGCAGAGATTTGCTATCCGTGAAGGAGGCAAGACTGTTGGTGCCGGATCTGTTACTAAAATTATTGCTTAA
>JBFZBC010000020.1:0-8913 GCA_041308645.1 bacterium | reverse complement strand
ACTGGGACTTCTACGTTGACTAGTTTAACCATCACCACTTTACCAACAAAACTTTCTTATACGATAGGTGCTTCTTTTGATATTACTGGGCTGGTGGTTGTTGGAACATATGATAATAATTCTACTTCCACCGAAGTCATAACCGCCAGTGAAATTTCTGGTTTTAATAGTGCTGTGGCTACTACTAGTCAAACTTTAACTATTTCTCATAAGGGTCAAACAGTAACTTTTCCTGTTAGTATTACTGGTTCTCCTAGCGGTGGAGGATCAACAGTTTATTCCGTTCATTATATTCAAGAAGATCTGAGTGATTATACTGAGCCAACAGTTTTTGAAGTATCGGCGGGCCGCCCGCGTCTTGTTTATTTGGATTCCTCGGTGGGTCTAGAAGCTAAGCATAAAATTTCCGCAGATATAATTAATAAAAATTGTAAATATTTTTGGACTTTTGGCGATGGTTTATCTCAAACGGGAGAAAAAGTGGAGCATATTTATAAATATGCTGGTGATTATAATGTGGTTTTAAATGGTACCTGTGGTGATTTAAAATCAGTCTCCAGAACGCAAATAAAAGTTGTTGTTCCAAGTTTATCTATGATTCAGAAAATAGACGGGGCGGTGGAGATTATTAATAAAGGGGATTATGAAATAAATTTATTTGGCTATAAATTAAAATCTGGAACGGGGATTTATGATTTTCCGCAGGACACAATAATTTCTGCTAGTAGGAGTGTAGCTTTTCCGGCTGAGTATTTAAAAATTTCAACTAATGGGGCAGAAATTATTTTAACAGATGCTTCAGGTAAGGGGGTAGCTCAAATTAACTCTAATTTTTTTACCTCAAATTCTGACCAACAAATTACCACAGTGGAGGTGGAGAGGTTTGCTTTGGAATATAAAAAACTAACTCAAATAAATAAACCAATAATGGTTACAGCAAATATTTCAAATTCTTCACAATATTTAAATCAAATAACCGGAAATATTCCTCTCACCGCTTCTGTAGCAAGTTTTTTTATAAGTTCCTCCAGTGTAGATGATCAAGTTGAAGATTCGACAGAGGTGGCTGAAAGCCAAACTCCAAAAAAGGGTTTTTGGTCAAAAATTTTCCATCCTATTAGGACTATTCGAGAGACTTTTTATCAGTGACTTGGTTAGTCTTTACATTTTAGCTAGGATAAGTATACTGTTTTCATAAGCCAAAGACAGCAGAAAGCGTAAGCTTTAATAATCCTGAATTAATTGAAGGATAATCTGCCGAGGTTGAAAATGTAAAAAGCATTTTCAAATACTCTAGTTTCAACGGCTTTAATAAAGGTCGTTTTTGTTTGAATTAAATACAAACAAAAATGATCCTGATTGATTATATTTGCGTTTATAATCGAGAAGGATCGTTTTAATTTGAAAAAAATTAAAAACGACCCCGATTCATTTTTAATAAAATGAGAGGGGTCGTTTAAAAAAATCAATATGCCAATATCAAAAGGTAAAAAGAAAGAAATAATTGATGAGGTTTCAAAACTCTTAAAGGATTCAAAGTCAGTCGTCTTCTTTAATTTCAAAGGCTTCAATGTGAAGAATACTATTGAAATGAGAAGAGCTCTTCGACAAGCTAGTGTTGGATATATGGTTACTAAAAAAACCCTTGCCAAAAGAGCTTTTGATGAAGCTAAAATCGAAGGAGAAATTCCTAAGATTATAGGTGAGACAGCTTTAGCTTTCAGTGCAGATTTAACTGCTCCAGCAAGAGAGGTTTATAACTTCCAAAAGAAGTTTAAGGACAATATATCAATTGCCGGAGGTATTTTTGGTGGTAAGTATATGAATAAAGAGGAGATGATGGCAATTGCCCTTATCCCTTCACAGCAGATATTGTATGCTCAATTCGTAAATGTCATCAACTCACCAATCCAAGGATTAGTTATGGCCTTAAATGCTATTACTAAAAAGCCTGCCCGAACATAAGATGGGCGGGAAGACAGTTTAAATTATTATTAATTATAATTATAGATTTAGTGCCAACAAATAACATTAAATCTCTAACAGGATGGATGAAGTAAAAGTAGAAGTTCCTGCAAAGTTCAAGGATATTGTAGAGAGCATTGAGAAAATGTCAGTTCTTGACTTAAACGAACTTGTAAAATTATTCGAGAAGAAGTTTGGAGTTTCAGCTGCGGCTGTAGCCGTCGCTGGTCCAGCTGTTGCTGTAGAAGCGGGTGAAGAAAAATCAACCCTTAACGTTGAGCTAACTGATGGTGGTGCTCAAAAAATTGCTGTGATCAAGGTAGTCAAAGAAGCTATGGGTCTAGGATTAAAGGAAGCTAAAGATATGGTTGACGGTGCTCCTATTATGATGAAGGAAGGTATGAAGAAAGAAGAGGCAAATGATTTGAAGAAGAAGATTGAAGCGGCTGGTGGTAAGGTAACTTTGAAATAATCTTAATCAAAGATTTGAAACTAAAAAACTCCGGAAATTCTGGAGTTTTTTTAGTTGTTTGTCAACTCTTTTATAAATTTTGAAAAGGAGTAGTATTAGAAAGATGGAAACCCTTAGCAAAATATTTCATGGAGCAGCCAGAGTGAAAGTTATGCGCTTGTTTCTTTTTAATCCTGATACGCATTTTTCTTTCGAACAGATTATTAATAAGGCAAAAATATCAAAGAAGGAAGCTAAGTCCGAGCTAGATATTTTACATAAAGCTAAAATGATAAAAAGCCGTATTATTAACCAGCGGTTTGAGGTCAAAAGACGTAAAAAAATATTTACTATTAAAAAGAAAATTACTGGCTGGTATTTAGATAAAAGTTTTGAATATTTATCACCTTTAAAAAATCTTTTGATTAATATTAGACCTTTAAGGAAGGAGGAAATTTTAAGAAGATTATCTAGTGTTGGTAAGCTTAAAATGGTGCTGGTAGCTGGTGTTTTTATCCAAAATTCTGATAGTCGAGTGGATTTGCTAATAGTTGGGGATAATCTCAAACGGTCTTCAATTAACCGGATTGTAAAGGTTATGGAAGCTGAGATTGGTAAAGAGCTTATATTTGCTTCATTTGAGACATCAGATTTTCAGTATCGCTTGGGAGTTTATGATAAATTGGTTAGAGATATTTTAGATTATCCACACCAGAAACTCCTTGACAGGCTAAATCTCAGGCTTTCTTAATGTATTCTTGTCACTTGAGCTTTAAACTCACTCTATGATATAATGATAGTATAAAAGGAAAGGTCGAACTAAATTTCCTTATTGTTAGTTTATTGTTTTAACATTAATAATAACTTCTCTTTTTAAAAGAGATTAAAAAAATAATTTAATATGTCAAATGTTTATACCTGGGGGGATGTTCTTAAGTCATCATTCCAAGATATGTGGGTAGGTGTCATCAGTTTTATTCCTAATTTCTTAGCAGCGGTTGTTCTTTTTCTTGTTGGTTGGTTGATTGCTGTTATTTTAGGAAGATTAACTTCTCAAATTATAAAGACCGTCAAACTCGACACTGCTTTAGCTGGTGCTGGCTTTGATAAAGTTGTTGAAAAAGGTGGATTACAATTAAACTCCGGTCACTTTATTGGTGGCTTGGTCAAATGGTTTATAATTGTAGCTACTTTTGTCGCTTCTCTTGAGATTCTAGGTCTTAAGACTGTAACTTCATATTTAAGTGAAGTTGTTCTTGGTTACTTGCCACAAGTGATTGTTGCTGCTTTGATGATTTTAATTGCTGTTGTCGTCGCTGAGGCAGTCCAGAAAGTTGTTGTTAGTAGTGCAAAGGCTGCAAATATTTCATCAGCTCATGTTTTAGGAGTAATCACCAAGTGGGCAATTTGGATTTTTGCTTTTATGGCTGTTTTGACTCAGTTGTCAATTCTAAATAGTTTTATTCAGCCATTATTTATAGGTATCATTGCCGCTATTTCCATAGCCTTAGGTTTATCCTTTGGTCTTGGAGGAAAGGAAGCTGCCGCTCGATATCTTGAGAAAGTAAAAGAAGAAATTAGTCACAAATAATTTAATTAATTTCTAATTAAATTTAGTTTTAAAAATAGCCCTGAGGGTTTCCCTCAGGGCTATTTTTAATGACAAAAAAGGATATCACGAAAGGAAATAAAGGAAGGTGATAAAAAGTAAATGGAAGTTTGTTTAGAAATCATTTTGAAAGAGTAAATTTCAGTAATTTAAAATTGAAAGTAATGTAAAAATATGTTGATAATTAATGATATTTTGTGAAAATGCTACTGGATATAGTGAAATGGCTGTTCTAGAGGGGAAATAGAGGAAAATGAAAGAAAGAGGGAAAAACACTTGCCCCAGCACCAAATTTTAGAGAGGTTTTATATATATAATTGCTAGATTTTACCATGGAATGTATAGTTTTTTGCTTATGGTGAGTTTGAGTAAAATTGGTGCGGGACGGCGCGAAATAATAGTCGTGGATAACCACTCATTAATTTCGCTTGCATTATTTTTGATTTCATATATACTAGTTTCTACACAGATATGTTTATAAAAATCAACTTAAAGAAGCGGAAAAAGTAGTCAGCGTCTTTTAGATGTTGTCTCACTCTACCGCTCCAACGAGCGGATTTTTAATTCAGAACGAATGATGTTTGAAAAATCCATCCCATCGCAACGCTCCAATTTAACCATTGGGTCTTTTCAAGACGTTGAAGGTGGAACAACCCGCCCAAATGAGAATTTGGTCGGGTCAAGGTAAAAGCCTGCCCGAATGAATTTTCTTTCATAAGAAAACTCGGGCGGGTAAAAAAAGTACGTTGTATAAATTTATTTGCCCGCGTGTAAATTAATTTTAAGCAACGGATTAAGATTAACCCCGCACCATACGGTGCAGGGTAAAGTATTTTCACTCTGAGCAAATGAGCGTTAAGCGAATTTGGGAAGAGTAAAAAACCCGCCCAAATAATATTTGGTCGGGTAAAGATTGTGGTTTTTAAATTTCCTAATAGGAAATTTAAGAGTATATGGTGGATGCCTTGGCTCTAAAAAGCGATGAAGGACGTAGCGTAGCTGCGATAAGCTTCGGGGAGGTGCCTAGCAACCTTTGATCCGGAGATTTCCGAATGGGGTAACCCTGCCGTTTCGACGGTAATCACACACTTGATGTGTGGAGCATACCCTGGGAAGTAAAACATTTCAGTACCAGGAGGAAAATAAAACAAAGTCCGCAAGGACAACATTTCGTGAGTAGTGGCGAGCGAAAACGAAACAGCCCAAACCAATCACAAACTGTGAACATAACTTATTAAAAAATTAAGAAACATTCTCGGAACGATTAGTCCGCGTTAAGTGGAGAGAATAGTTTTTAATTTTTTAAGATAATGGTTGTGTGTAGAGTTTGTGATTGGGGTTATAAGGCGACAACTTCGTATTTATATGAGAGAAGTTAACAAATATTCTGTTAGTAGAACAAGCTGGGAAGCTTGACCCTAGTGGGTAATAGTCCCGTAAATTAAAACAGTAATATCTTCTTTGTTGTCGATCTTGAGTATCTCAGGACACGAATGGCCTGAGAGAATTTGCCGGAACTAACCGGTAAGGCTAAATATTTTTAGAGACCGATAGTGAACAAGTACCGTGAGGGAAAGGTGAAAAGAAGCCCGGTAAGGGCAGTGAAATAGACCTGAAACCGTATACTTACAAAGAGTGGGAGCGGGTCGCACAATGTGCGTTATTATTATTTTGTATTGAGTAGTGGAAAAGCAAAGATGTTGGTTTAGGTCCTTCCTACCACCTTCGGGAGGCGATGAGGTGATTAAATTTTGTCACCAATAAGCGCCGGGGAGGAGTGCCGAAGACTGTGAAATAATGAGCATTATTGCTAATTCACCGCCCAGCCTCTGAAAGTCAGAGAGCTGGGCACTACTACTCAGTACAAAATAAAAATAGTACATAGTGTGCGATCCGTCACCGCGTGCCTATTGAAGAATGAGCCAACGAGTTGATAAATACTGCCGGCTAAGCCCTTTAAGGGTGGAGCCATAGGGAAACCGAGTGTGAATAGCGCGTATGTAGTATCTATCAGACCCGAAACCAGAGCGAGCTTACCATGAACAGGTTGAACCCCATCGAAAGATGGAGGGAGGACCGAACGCTAGAGTTGTGCAATTCTCTGCGATGATTTGTGGTAAGAAGTGAAAAGCTAATCGAGCCTGGTAATAGCTGGTTCTCTCCGAAATAGCTTTTGGGCTAGCGTCAGATGTACCTTTAGGGGGTAGAGCACTGGAAGGTCTCGACAGGTGGAAACATCGCGAGACCTATCAAACTCCGAATACCTAAAGTCAATTGTCTGGCAGTTAGACTGTGGGGGCTAAGCTCCATTGGTCAAAAGGGAAACAGCCCGGATCTCAATTTAAGGTCCCTAAATCTATGTTCAGTACACTAAAGGTGGTGATTTTTCTCTGACAGTGAGGATGTTGGCTTAGAAGCAGCCATCATTTAAAGAAAGCGTAACAGCTCACTCACTAAGAGATTTCGCGCCGCAGATGATCGGGGTTAAACATAGTACCGAAACTGAGGATTATATTTTTCTTCGGAATTATATACTGGTAGGAGAGTATTCAACTCTGCAATGAAGCGGAAGGCGTGAGCCACCGTGGAGCGTGTTGAAGTAAGAATGTTGGCACAAGTAACCGCAATGCAGGTGGGAACCCTGCACGCCGAAAGACTAAGGTTTCCTTGGCGATGTCAATCAGCCAAGGGTTAGTCGGGCCTAAGGGAATGGAGAGATCCGCACCCGATGGACACATGGTTAATATTCCATGACTTTTATGTATAGTGACGGGATGACGGGGTCTAGTATGCTTCGCGCATTATTGGATTTGCGTACATGCTTTTAGGATGATTTCCTGTAAAATGCGGAGATCTATCTTTAATGATGAATCTAAGAAGTAGGTAGCACTCTGGGGTTCGCCTCAGGGAATGAAGCACAGCAGGCCTCCAAGAAAAGTCTCTAAACTTATATACATAGAATCCGTACCGTAAACCGACACAGGTAGTCAACTCGAGTAGAGTAAGGCGAACGAGTGAGAGTTCTCCAAGGAACTCGGCAAAAAAGCAGCCGTAACTTCGGAATATGGCTTGCCCTGAAACCGTAAGGTGGATGGGCCGCAGCTAAAGTCTGCCTGGCAACTGTTTATCAAAAACACAGCTCCCTGCGAACTCGCAAGAGGATGTATAGGGGGTGACACTTGACCAATGCCAGAAGGTCAACCATTGTTGGTGATATGTCGCAAGATATATTGCTGCACGATGTAAGCCCTGGTGAATGTCGGCCGTAACTATAACGGTCCTAAGGTAGAGAACTTTTTTAAAAGAGTTCTCTAGGACTAGGACGGTTATAAATTATGCGCCTTGATAAACTAAATTATATTACACATAAGAAAGCTACCTAATTATTTAGTAATAAATAATTAGTCCGATCATAGTTAACGAGAGACCAACACTATGCGTCCTGAACCGTTTTGGTGAAGGATGAAGATAGAGTCCAATTTTGAGGAATAATTGAGCGCAATTCCTTGTCGGGTAAGTTCCGACGCGTTGAATAGTGTAATGTCTGGGCAACTGTCTCGGAGAATCGCTCGGTGAAAATACAATACCGGTGAAGATGCCGGTTACCTGCAGTTAGACGAAAAGACCCTAGAAGCTTTACTACAACTTGATATTGAGTATATGTTTTTGATGCGTAGCGTAGATGGGAGGATTTGAGACTTTTCTTTCGGGGGAGGTTGATCCGACAGTGAAATACCATTCTTTAAAAATATATATTCTAATCTGGGCGGAAAAAACGCCTGGTGACAGTATCTGGTGGGTAGTTTTAGTGGGGCGCTATCCTCCCAAAAAGTAACGGAGGAGTCTATTAAGGTCAGCTAGCCGCGAATGGAAACCGTGGCGATAGTGCATTGGCATAAGCTGGCTTGACTGTGAGATGTACTTATCAAACAGGTGCGAAAGCAGAGCAAAGTGAACCGACGGCTCGCATTAGATGCGGCCGGAGATTATCGGACAAAAGCTACTCTAGGGATAACAGGCTAGTTCCGCCTAAGAGTTCATATCGACGGCGGAGTTCGGCACCTCGATGTCGGCTCATCTTATCCTGGGGCTGGAGAAGGTCCCAAGGGTTTGGCTGTTCGCCAATTAAAAAGATACGCGAGCTGGGTTCAGACCGTTTAGCAGCTTATTAGCAAGATAGCTAGTTAGTTTATTAGGAAATTCCTAAGAAGCTACAAGCTAAAAAGCTACAAGCTATTAAACAGTCTGAATCCCATTGAGAATTTTCGTTTAAGAAACTTATTATAAAATGAGTAATTTTGTGATAAGTATAAAATAGATAAGAAACAATCAAATCACGGCGGCGACTATTTTAAAAATAGTTGACCACCCGAACAAATTTTCTTAAGAAAGAAAACTTGAACGGGTAAAAGCTGATTTATATCGGTAAAATCTGGAAGATTTTACCCTGAGCAGAATATGCGAAGGGTGGAATTATTAGGATAATACCGAGGGAAGTTTATGAATTTTGTTGAGGAAAACGAAAACATGTGGTTTGTATGGTCTACTAGTTGCCAATACTTGAAACTGGTCGCATTACGGTTCCTATATAACAGGAATCGGCGACGGTAAAACAAAAAAGAAGGCAGCGAAAAGGTCCATATGAGGTCCAAACCCTCACACATGTTTTCCATTTGTTCTTTTGATGGCAACTATATAGCTCAAAGTGGCAGAGCACCATCTTTATGATGGCGTGTGTGGTTCAAGTCCAACTGGTTACCTGTGGGGGTCGGTGTAGCTTAATAACTGTTTTATTTTTATTGGGAATGTCACAAACGACAGACACAATAAGTGAAACAAAGAGCACTGGGAAGATCCAGACTGGTGAAGATTGAGATTCTTTCACCAA
>JBFZBC010000019.1:0-11712 GCA_041308645.1 bacterium | reverse complement strand
CTTCCTTTAGACATTCTTTTAAGAGGGGGACCAAGTTTTTAGCATGCTCTCTTTTGGCCATCATTGGGAAGACGCCACCATATTGTTCATGAATAGCTACTTGCGAGTATAATTGATTGCCAAGGACAGTCAAAACAACATTTTTTTCTATCTCCTTTGTTTCAATTAAGCAAACCCCGGTTTCATCACAAGATGTTTCAATGCCAAGTATTTTCATGTGACCATAATACGTGGCTTTCAGAACTTTGTAAACTGGGAAAAAAAAGAATTAGTATGTGGGAGCTAGTGGGTTTTGTAAACAAAAACTAGACAGGATAATATAATAGTTTGAGTTTCTCCATGCCCCGATGCAGTTGTACCGTGATGGCATTTTTTGTTTGCCCAGTAATAAGTGAAATTTCTTTAATCGACAGATTTTGAATGTGTTTCATTCGCATTACTTTTTTATATATTTCTGGTAAAAGTTGAATTAACAATACAGCAGCTTTGCCATCCAAAGTATTAATCAAACGTTCAGAATTACCAGTACTTGGTTCAAATCCTTTTTCCAACATAACATCAAGCGAGGTGGTTTTGTTCTTTCTATATTCATCCACAATGAGATTATTTAAGACATGATAAAGAAAAGCCTTCATCACATCAATTTTTCCACCTTTAACCAAGTACTGCCAAGTTTTCATAAAAGTGTCCTGGACCAGATCTTCACCTATGGTGTGATTATGAATTTTAAAGAATGCCCTCTTATTAAGACCCTTCCAATGGTCATGGTGAGCCACAGTCAGTATTTCCTGCCTATCTATTTTTTGTTTTGGAGTCATCATGGTGTTGTTATAGTGCCGTTTGAAGCGGTGTTATATTACAGAGGTATTACCATAATAATGTGGAAATGGAGATAAAACTTTGTCCTGTCGTTCTTTTTTTGATTGGACTCGGTCTGACTTTATTACATTAAGATTACAAAAGTACCTTAATTTAAGTATAGCACAGTGAGCCTTTAATAGCCCGCTGTAATAATTTTGACACCTCAGCGTCATTGATAATATGAAAAATACCAAAGAGGTTGTTGCGGGAGAGTTAAAGTCAACAGAGTCTAGTTTTGCTGATCACATTTGGGAAAAAAGCTGGACTTATATTAGAACCGTGGTTGATGTTATGAGGGAGCCAATTTTGATTCTGAATAAAGACCTACGGGTGATGGCAGTTAATGAATCTTTTTACCGGACATTTCAAGTTGAACCAAAGGATACTGAGGGTAAAGTTGTCTACGAACTAGGGAATGGTCAATGGAATATTTCAGCCTTGAGAAAATTATTAGAGGATATCCTACCAAAGAACACCTTTTTTAAAGGTTTTGAAGTCACTCATAACTTTCCTTTTATTGGTAGAAAGGTAATGATTTTAAATGCTCGGCAGATTCATTTTAAGGAAGATAAAACCGCTAAACAATTTCCTCCGATCATACTTCTAGCAATGGAAGATATTACGGAAATTATGATGGTAGCAGAAACGATGGCGGGGCACGCTAATCACCTTGAAACTAAACTAGTTGATCAAACACATAAATTAGAAATTCATATCGAAAAATTGGAAAAGGAAATCAATGAGCTTAAAAAAGGTCGCAAAATTTAATAAAATTATTAATTAATTAAAAAATGGATTCATTCAATTCTCCCACCACCAAAATGTTATTTAAGGGAACACAAGTTGTGTGGTTCCTACTTTGGTTACTTGAGGTGTTGTTGGCTTTTAGATTTGCTTTAAAATTATTTGGAGCAATCCCTACGGCTGGTTTTTCTTGTTTTATTTATACAACTACTTGGCCGTTTACCATACCTTTTCTAACTGTATTTTCAAAGACGACTATATTTAGTAGTACTTTTGAATGGACAACGATCTTAGCAATGTTTGTTTATTGGCTAATTGCCGCCGGTATTGTCCGACTTCTTATTATGAGTAAGACTGTTTCTACTCCAGAAGCAGCAGTCAAATTAGATGATCAGCAACAAGGCAAATAAATTTATTAATTAATTTAAAAAAAATATGGGAATCATCCTGCGGGTCATCTTTGGCGGTTTGGTCGGTTGGATTGCTTCTTCGATTATGAATACGAACGAAGGAATAATCCTGAATATTATTTTAGGTATTATTGGTGCAATTATTGGGGGTTGGTTAATGAGTTTCTTTGGTAAAATTGGGGTAACCGGTTTTAATTTCTACAGCTTTATTGTGGCGATTATCGGTGCCGTGGCTCTGATTGCAGTTGTGAAAATGTTAAGACGGGTTTAATTTTAATTTAAAAATATGGCTACAAAAATAAAATCAATTGCCAAAAAGGTCGCCAGGAAAACTGGATTGCTTATGAAGAAAACAAACAAGCAGGCATGTCAGGTAGCAAAGTCTGTTCAGAAAGAATGGAAAAAAGAGCAACCTCGACGTGAAAAATACAAGGGAGAATTAAAAGGAGCAGTTAATAAATTTTTTGAAAATGGGATTAAAATTGGTAGTGATGTTGTTAAAACCATTAAAAAAGATATTAGTGAAATTAACAATAGAGATAATTAATTAAATTAAAAATATGCAAAAAAATACAATTCTAGCGGTCAGTGTCGTTTTATTGGTTTTAGGGGTAATTGGTTTAGTGACTAGCTTCTCTACCTTCCTAATGTGGTCTTTGGTAATCTTAGGTTTAGGTGGTTTGGTTTGGGGTTATTTTGATAAAGGCAAAAAAATATTATAAAGTAATAATCTTATGATTATACTTTTTATTTTTGGATTATTATTGGGAGCAGTGGCTGTTATTTTTACCCTACAAAATATTGATATTATTACTGTTACTTTTTTCTCCTCGCACTTAACCGGCTCTTTGGCCCTTGTACTGTTTTTAACTCTTATCACCGGGGTTCTCACCACGGTTCTTCTGATCCTCCCAGAAAGTATCAAAAATTATTTTAAATACAATAATTTAAAAAAGGAAAAAGAGAAACTTGAAGAAGAGCTCCGAAAACAAAAAGAATTGACTGTTTTTGCCAAAAAAGTACTTCCGACAGAAGAGGAAATCTCTAAAATTGAATCTGGTAATAGATAATTAGATATTTCTACTGGGCTTTTGTCCAAACTGTAATATTTTATGCTTTGAAACGGCTTTAAATGTATAAGTCGATCATATTTAATAATTTATAAATAACTTAAAAAATGAAAAAAATAAGTAAGAAATTTGTGGCAGTTGTCGGGGTTGCTTCTTTTGTCCTGGGTTTTATGGTGTCCGTCCCAACATTTGCGGCTGGTCCGGCTGGAGTAAATCTTGGTTCAGCTGGTAAATTTGTAATTCTTTCAAAAGCAGGAATTTCTACCACTGGTACCACTTTAGTAGTTGGGGATATCGGAGTCAGTCCAGTTAAGGCAACGGCTATTACTGGTTTTGCTTTGAATCTCTCTACCGCCAGTACCTTTTCTACATCACCATTAGTGATTGGAAAAGTGTATGCTCCAGATTATGCCAGCCCAACCCCTGTTAATATGACTACAGCAATAGGTGATATGGAAACTGCTTATACTAATGGTGCTGGCAGGACAAATCCAACCGCTACAGAGCTTGGGGCCGGAAATATTGGTGGTTTGACTATCGTGCCTGGACTTTATAAATGGGGAACCGGTGTAACTATCCCATCAGATGTTATTCTAAAAGGTAGTGCTAATGATGTTTGGATTTTTCAAATAGCACAAAATCTTAATCTTAGTTCAGCCACAAAAATTATTCTTAGTGGTGGGGCAAAAGTGGATAATATTTTTTGGATAGTAGCTGGTAAAACAACTATTGGAACAACTGCGGTTTTTAATGGAAATATTTTAGATCAAACAGCAATTGTACTGAACACTGGTGCCGTCTTAAACGGCCGGGCTTTAGCACAGACAGCGGTTACTTTGGATGCGAACAGGGTGACTGTGCCAGGATCTTCTACCCCCACTATTCCAGCCACACCAGCTACCCCCGCTGTACCCACAGTAAGTCCAGCTATTCCTGCCACTCTTGCCGTGTCAGCTAATAATTCATCATCACATAATAGTGGGAGTTCAGCTATCTCTACAAGTGGTGTAAAAAAACCAATGAACATATCACAATTTATTAAATTATTAATAGATAATGGAATTATTTCTTCAGATAAAGTTCCACAAATTAAAATAATTTTTGGCATTATTTAGTTGTGGTAATACATTAAAAATCTTACAAATAAAATAAATGAAAAAACTTTATAAAAAATTATTAAAAAGTCTAGCAATTATCTCCTTTACTATTGTTGTTTTTGGTTTAATTGGATCTGTTTCTGTTTTTGCCGCCACAACACCAGACCTTGGGGCCGCGACCACTTACGGTGTTTTGGGTGGTACTTACACAGACACAACAGATGGAACCACTATTACTAATGGTGACGTTGGATATACAACTCTTCCAGCTACACCACCCACAATGGTTGGTGGTACTATTTATGGACCCCTTGCCCCTACGCCTCAAGCTAGAATTGACGCTACCACAGCCTTAACAGAACTAAATTTGTTAACCTGTCCACCAGCAAATAATCTTGGTGTTGCAGTGGATTTATCATTGGTTCATGGTGCTTTATATACTCCAGGTGTTTATTGTAGTACTGGTGCTATGTCTATAGGAACAGCTGGGATTACTCTAGATGGAGCGGGAACCTATGTTTTTAGAGCTGATGGTACATTTAACACGGTGATTGATTCAGTAGTTACCTTAACTGGGGGTGCTTCAGCTTGCGATATTTTTTGGACTCCAACCGGAGCCACTACTTTTGGCGCTAATACTATTCCTACCGATTCATTTTTTGGGACAATAATTGATAATAACAATTTTATTACTGTTGGTATAAATGTTGGGTGGTTAGGAAGAGCGCTCTCATTATTGGATGGGGTGGTTACCACTGATACTGATTCCATTACCGTTCCAGCCTGTGCTGCCCCACAACTTACCGTAACCAAAGTTGTCACTAATGATAATGGCGGCACTGTTGCCAGTACTACTTTCCCACTTTTTATTGATGGTAGCTCTGTGACTAACGAGATAGCTAGTACCACCACAACTGGAGCACATATAGTTTCTGAGACCTATAGCACTTCTACTTATACCCAAACATTTTCTGGTAATTGCTCTGGTGGAAATATTTCTCTAGCCTATGGTGATGATGAGATCTGTACCATTACTAATGATGATATTGCCCCATCTTTGACCTTAGATAAAATTGTAGATAATAGTGCCGGTGGTTCAGCTCTTGAATCACAGTGGACTTTAACTGCTACTGGCTCGACCACAATTTCTGGTTTGGGAGCGAGTGGCTCAACCGATGTGGTGAGCACTAGCACTTTTAGTGCCGGCACCTATATTTTGTCTGAAACAGGGTCGGTGGATAATTATTCTGCTTCTGCTTGGAGTTGTACCGGAGCTACGCTTACAGGTGATTCGATCACTCTTGATTTAGGCGACACTGCCGTTTGTACGATTACAAACACTTACACCGCTCCTTCTTTTACTGCTACTCTTCATATCATTAAACTCGTTTCCGGTGGCACAGCTACTTCTTCGGACTTTACAATTGGCGTTACCGGGACGACTAATATTTCCACAAGTTCTTTTTCTGGTTCATCGACTGGTGTAGATGTGACGCTGGATGCTGGTTCATATGTTGTAACTGAGACAGGTAATCTAGCCAATTATTCCTCCGCTACTTCTACTGGATGTACCGGAACAATTACGGCTGGTGAGACAAAAGAATGTACGATTACAAACACTTACACCGCACCAGTGGTTCATCATTCATCAGGTGGAAGTAGTTCTTCTGTAAAGCCAGCTATTGAAGTAACAAAAGTAGTCAATCCTTCTATTTTAACTGGTCCTGGTCTGGTCTTATATACTTATACACTTAATAATACTGGAACGGTTTCTGTGTCAGATGTAACTATGGCAGATGATACTTGTAGCATGGTGACTCTTATTTCTGGTGATACTGATCTTGACCACAAACTTGATGTAAATGAAACTTGGATTTATCAATGTTATAGGATCCTTTTAAACACAACTACAAATACCATTGTGGCAACCGGTCAGGCAAATGGATTAACTGCTACTGATACAGCAAAAGCCACCGCTACGGTGCTTTATAACTCTCTGCTTCCTCTATACCAAAATGTAATTACAAATATTACTCCAAGTTTTCCAAATGCTGGTTTTGCTCCGGTAGGAGAAAGTATTTTTAGGACTATTATAAATCGGTTAATATTATTATATTAATTTTTACTCAATAAAATTATGCGGTCAAACATTCTACCTTTAAAATTTTTATTATTGATCATTCTTACGGGTATTATTATTTTGTTTTCCTTATTTTATTTTATTGAGAGGAAACCAATTAATAATACTTTGATCATACCTATTGAAAAGGTTGAGGCTTCGGGAGAACAAACGGGTTTTGGGTTACCAGTTAGTTTAGAAATTCCACTAATTAATGTTAATGCTTCTATTGAATCCTTAGGTCTAACTTCTGATGGGGCGATGGCTGTATCAAAGGGTCCAGATGATGTTGCTTGGTATAATCTTGGCCCTCGTCCAGGGGAGATAGGCAGTGCGGTGATGGTGGGACATTATGGTTGGAAAAATAGCATCCCGGCGGTATTTGATAATTTAAGTAAATTGAAAAAAGGTGATAAAATATATGTGAAAGATGAAAAGGGGGCAACCGTCACTTTTGTTGTGAATAAAGTTCAAACTTATGGCGAAAATCAAGACGCTTCCGATGTATTTTATTCCAATGATGGCCAAGCTCACCTTAACTTAATTACCTGCGGAGGAACGTGGAATAAAATTACAAAAAGTTATTCTAACCGAACTGTAGTATTTACCAATATGGAATAAAAGATTACAACAATTACTCTTAACTTTTTTGTGACCTTACCGGGAATGTCTCCCTCGCCTTAAAATTTCTCGTCAGAAATTTTAGGCTGGGCACCAGCTCGTCATTTTTTCTACTAAAAAATATGACTCCGCTGTTCGCCTCCCGGACGCAAGTAAAGCAGTTTGCTTGCTTAAGGTCACAGCTTTTTCGCTGCCCTCAAAACCTGTGACCCTACAGAGTCTGGAATGGAACACCATAGAGAGGATGATAAAAGGGTGGAATTTTGTATTTAGTAATTTTGATTTGGTGGTGTAAAAGAAAAACCGCCCAACACAGAGTTGAGCGGTTCGCTTTATCTGTGTGGGCGATTAGAATTGAGCGAGATGCCAATTGGCGTGCTTGATAACGTGTATAGAACGCCACGTTACGATTGGTGACAAAACAGCTCCTGGTATAGCATACCAAGGATAGCTGAATGGTAACCAAATGTAGACAAAGCACACCGCAAGACAAAATAATCCAGCGAAGGACACAAGCATTGCCCACATTTCAATTCTGATAAGGTTTAGAATTGATTTATGGTAGTCTGCGACATAATCGTCAGCTTTATCGTCGAACACCTTGTTCAATTCAGCAACAAAAACAGCAAGCTTTTTCATTTCAACCTCCTAATTTGTTTGTTCTGCTCCATTTATCAGGTTACTCTTATTTATTAAAAAATCAAGACGGTGTTCCATTGTACTCAATAGTGTTACCAAAAAAGACATATGAAATAAGGCTATAAAAATCTGTGAGCTATTTCGAGCTAGAACCTGATTGTTCTTTGCCCTGTAATGTTATTTCCATGTTTTTTACTATATCATAATGACCCTTCTCGTGCATCTATAAATAGTGACAAAAGTGACAGTTTTAGTAGAGTAAAGTTACAGTCATATGTAACTTAATTAATCATTAAAAGAGCGCTATCCCCACAAGTGTGAAAATAGCGCTCGACGAATCAAAATAAACCTCCGATTATAGAAGTGAAAGAATCATCCGACCCATCTCCGCTGTGCCCAACAAACTATTCCCAAGGGCGGAATTGTTAACGCACATGTCGCCGGTCCGATAGCCCATATACAGAGCTTTCTTGACTGCATCCTCAATGGCTTTTGCTCCATTGACCGCACCCAAATGCCGAAGCATCATGGCACCGGTAAGAATGCGACCCAACGGATTTGCCTTATCCTGTCCTGCCAGTGTCGGAGCTGTCCCCGCACCGCTTTCGAACATCGCTGCACCCGTGTCCGGATTGATTGCTGAACTGCACATCAACCCCATACTGCCTAAAGCGCTCGCTGCGCCATCAGACAGAATATCTCCGTGCTCGTTTCCACAGGCAATGACGCCGTGAAGTTTTGCCGGAGTGAACAAGAGAGCGTTCGCCGAATCCACCAACTGATGCGTGAGTGTCACGTCCGAGAATTCTTCCTTCCCTATTTTTGTGACAATCTTGCGCCAGAAAAGGTAACGTGCCATCACGTTCGCCTTATCGATGGAAATGAGTGGCAACCCTGCGTTCTTGGCGTAATTAAACGCCGCCCGAATGTACTTCTCAACCGTTGTCCGGTTGTAGTACGCCAGATCCATGACGACTTGTTCGTCTCCAGTAACCTGGCTCTTGGGTTTGAAATACGGACCAAACGTCGGATTCTTGCCGTAGTCTTCGTTTCCGAAGTAGCTGTCCTCCAACAGATACCGAATCCAAACCTGTGTGATCCCTTCCGCCGGAATTGTTTCCGGTTTGACGTTGGCCAAATGCGCCAGCTCTTTGTAGTAGATCATGGGACGGAAGTTCAACAATAGTCCCATATTCTTACGCAGAGCAAGCAAACATCTTGCCTCGGGTCGCATCTCCGGTTTTTCGGCACCAATAGTGCCGTCCAACTTGGGATCGCCCACGCCACCGAAGAAGATCGTACCGATCTCCATCGCTCGCTTGAATGACTCCGGGGGAAGTGTATCGCCAAACTTTTCGTAGGCGTTCCATCCCATCGGCGTCAATTCGTAGGACAACTCGATACCGTCTTTTTTGGCGGCTTCGACAGCGATGGACCATGCCACTGTCATCATCTCTGGTCCGGAACCGTCTCCAGTTACCAGAGCTACCAATTTCTGTTTCATTCTGTTCTCCCTTAGTTTCCCTGGGGCTGACTTATGCCAACCCCAGGTTTTGTTTTTCTTAATCAAGCAGTCCCGCTACCTGCAGTTCCGCCGCCAACTTCACCATCACACCCACGCTTCCGCCGTTTTTGATCAGATCCTTCTGATAGTCGGTGAGCCCAATATTAAACTGAGCAACCGAACCGTCCGGGTTCAACCAAGTCACTGTGTCTGCGTTCAGATCAACGTTAATCGTATCCGGTCTGTAGACCAGAAGTTTATCGACAACGTCTTTCGAGAGCATGATGCACAACAGTCCATTTGCGGACATGTTGTTTTCAAAGATGCGAGCAAAGCTCGGAGCAATCACGCACCGAATACCCGCACCTTCAAGCGCCCAAGGCGCATGTTCACGAGATGAACCGCAACCGAAGTTCTCACCCGCAACCAGTATCTGTGACCCAAAGAGTTTGGGCCGATCCTCCGCAGAAATGGGAGCATCTTCAAGACAATGCTGGCCGAAGGCCTTCTTGTCTGTCTCGGTCAAATACTTAGCCGGAATGATCTGGTCAGTGTCCACATTAGCCACTGGCAAGTAGAATACCTTGCCGGAAAAATCCTTCACCTGGCCCACACCAAACTTCGTGAGAAGCTCAGTATAATTTGGCCTAGTGAAAGGAACTTCTTTCCAACCACTGACGCTGGTCAATTTCTGAACAAACATCAAGCTCACTTCGTGCGCAACCAGTCGACAAGTGTCTTCGGTCGCCTCTGACACCACTCCGTTGATAGCAGTTTTCGCCGCCGTCGCCGGAGATGCCAGATGCACCATACCATCCTTACCCATGCGTCCAGGGAAATTGCGATTCGTCGTCGAAACGCAAACTTCTCCAGGAGCAATGACACCACAGCTCATTCCGAGACAAGCGCCACAAGTCGGACCGCTCACGAAACATCCCGCTTTCGCGAAGATCTCGAGAAGGCCTTCCTGAAGTGCCATTTCCCAAATACGCTGAGTGGCCGGAACCACAACGCAACGAACATTGTTCGCCACCTTGCGTCCCATCAAACGAAAGATCGTCGCGGCAATCCGCAAATCTTCCAACCGTCCGTTTGTGCATGAGCCGATGTAGACCTGATTGACCGGCTTACCAGCCATATCAGATACTTTGACCACCTCGCCTGGCGAATACTTGTCAGTGATGACCGGGACCATTCCCGAAACATCGATTTCGATCACCTGATCATAGGTCGCGTCCGGATCACTATTGAAGTACTTTCCACCAACATCATATCTTCCGTCTGAGGTCAGACACTTGTCGATGTAATACTTGTACTCCGAACCGAGATAATCCATGGTGGTTTGATCCACCATCATCATCCCCGAAGTCGCCCCTGCTTCCACTGCCATGTTCGTGATGGTCATCCGACCTTCCATGCTCATCTCATCGATGACTGGACCGCCGAATTCCAACACTGCATTGGTAGCACCCTTCACGCCGATCTTGTGAATCAACGTGAGAATCAGATCCTTCGAGTAGACATTGACCGGCAACGTGCCGACGAAGTTCACCCGAATCACTTTTTGAGGCGGACAGATCCAGAGACCGGTTATGATGCCGTTCTCCACCTCTGTCGTACCAACACCAGCCGTCAAAGCACAGAAAGCGCCGTGAGTGCAGGTGTGACTATCACCCATAATCCCGATCTGGCCCGGACGAATCCAGCCCTTTTCAGGAATGATGGCATGACAAACTCCGTTGCGACCGACATCGAGAAACTCCACGCCGTGCTCCTTGCTCCACTCGCGAACAATCTTGCCTTGGAGAGCCGAAGCTGTATCCTTGGCCGGATTGACGTGATCAATCATGGCCTTGACCCGGTTCGGATCAAAAACCACATCACAATCACGAATTTTCGCATCCAGGATGGCATTCGGCGTCGTAATCTCATGACACCAAACCCAGTCCAGCTTGAAAACCATCCGGCCGTCCGGAAGGGTCTTCACCACGTGTTTATCGGCAATCTTCTGAAACGCAGTTTTTCCACTCATTTTCTCTTTTTCCTTTCTTTCTCTTCTATGTAGGCTTATTTAGGCCATCCTATCAACGACCAAAAAAATCTAGGTTCTCCCTAGATAAACAACATTCTGTTCAATACATTACCGAATTATTTATGGTTCGTCAACATTGTTCACACCTTTCGGTGTATGAAATAGCTGGATATGACCTACATTACTATTTTTCTGTAAAGTTTGTCTATATAGGCGTCTATTCCAATTTCATCATCTAAGGATTTTAACATTAACAAATTCAAAATATCCTCGTCATCTAAACCGATAATATGACCACGATCATCGTTAACATTATCTTTACACCTATTATAGAATTTGTCCTTATCCTCAATTTTTCTACAGATAATCATTCCGAATTTACCTCTGCTAGGACTAAATCTACCAGCAATTTGATCCAGTTCTGGGTTGGCGGGGTCTTTAGAATAATTCTTACACTCAATAATAATAAAAAGAGCAGGTATATTATTTGATAGGTTCAAAAAGAAACCACGGTCAGCTCTATTACTAAATACTATATCTATACGTTTTCTACCATCATGAATTTCTTGTTCTTTTTTTGGGTACATCCATTTTGGGTAAAAAATTGATTCAAGA
>JBFZBC010000018.1:0-20888 GCA_041308645.1 bacterium | reverse complement strand
TAAAAAATTCCTCGTGCTCGCGCCAGTCGCGCTCCCAAGCCTCCTCTAGCACTGTATTCTTGCTTCGTTAATTACTTGCGGGGGGTTTTTGTTTGTGATAATATTTGTATAGGCAGTAAGAATTAAATAACGCGTTTTTACGCAACTGGTCGAAATACTGCAAGAATAAGTAATTTACAAAAAAAATGGAACAAGATACACAGTTCTTGGATTATATCATCAAAGGTTTGGTAGATAATCCAAACGATGTAAAGATAAAAAGAACAGTCGATGAGATGGGAGTACTTCTAACTTTAGATGTCAATGCTGCCGATATGGGCAAGGTCATTGGAAGAATGGGTAATACTGCTAAGGCCATCAGAACTCTTTTGCGTGTTGTTGGTATGAAGAATAACTCAAGAGTTAATCTTAAAATCAGCGAACCTGAAGGAAGTATGAAGCCTGAAATGAGAACCGTACCATCACCTGAAATGAAAGCTTCAAAGTCTGTAGATGAAGCAATGGCAGATTTGAATCTATAATTAGATTTTTAAAAAACAACCCTAGCGATAGGGTTGTTTTTTGTTTGTAATTTAGAACTATTTTAGGTAATATTAATTTATGCAGAAAAAAGACAGACTTGGTCTACGAACTTGGATAGAAATAGATAAAAAAGCGATAGCTCATAACTATAAGGTTTTTCGCTCGCTGATTTCTAAAAAAATCAAATTTATGGGGGTAGTGAAGTCCAACGCTTACGGACACAATTTAGTTGAATTCGCTAAAGAATTAGAAAAACTTGGAGCAGATTATTTAGCGGTCGATTCAGTGGTGGAGGGTATTGCTTTAAGAAGGGAAGGAATCACAATTCCAATTTTAGTTTTAGGTTATACCTTACCAAAAATGATTGAAAAAGTTGTAAATAATAATTTGGATATCACTGTCTCTAGTTTTGATTATTTCAAAGAAATAAAAAAAATAAATAAATCGGTAAATATACATATAAAAATAAATTCAGGAATGAACCGCCACGGTTTTTTAGAGGGAGATATTAAAAAAGTTTTAAAAGAAATTAAATATTCAGGAGCTAATGTTGTGGGTCTGTATACACATTTTGCAAACGCCAAGAATCCAGCTTTTCCAAGAGATACAAAAAATCAAATAGAAATTTTTAATAAATGGCGTGAAGCTTTTATGGGCGCTTTACTTAAACCAATCTGTCACGCTTGTCCTACCTCCGGAACCATTCTTTATCCCGAAGCACATTTTGATATGGTGCGAATTGGTATCGGCTCATATGGTATTTGGCCTTCTCGCGAGACTGAGGCATATTCTTATGGCAAATTCACCTTAAAGTCAGTGCTTAGTTGGAAGACAATAATTGCGGAAATAAATAATATTAAAAAAGGGGAGAGAATCGGCTATGATTTTACTGAAGAATTAAAAAGAGATACCAAAGTGGGAATAATTCCTATTGGTTATTGGCACGGTTACCCTAGAGCGCTTTCTGCCATCGGTCAGGTTTTGGTAAACGGCAAAAGAGCAAAAATACTAGGGAGAATTTGTATGGATATTATAATGATAGATGTGACTGATATTATAAAAGCTAAGGTGGGGGATGTGGTGACTATAATTGGTCAGGATGGTCAGGAAAATGTATCTATTGATGATATAGCTGCTCTTTTAGATGCTAGTTCTTATGAATTGGTGACCAGAATTAATCCATTAATAAAAAGGATTTACAAATAACTTTATAATATTACTTTTTTACACGGTAGAAATTTTGTAATAGGGTTGACAAATAATAACATTTTTGCTATAGTAGTTTTTCAAATAAATGAATAAAAATAATTCTAGAGCGGGCTCTACTTCTACTGGTGGTCATCACAAATCAACTAGCGGTTATCAGGGTCATAATAGGAGACCGGCACAGGCTGGTCGGCCGGCGGTAAGTGCCGGATATCAAGGTCACAATCCAAAGCCAATGACTGGTGGTGGTTTTCATGTATCTGGGAGTCGTGGCCTGGTCAGAGCGGGCTCTTTTAAAAGTGGAGGTTATCGAGGTGGAGCCAAAAAATCTTTTAGCGGTAATAGGGCAGGAGGTGTTAAAAGGCCAGCTTTTGGCGGACAAACCCGCCCTAGAAGTCGGTTCGGGCAGGATATTCATTTTTCAAAATTTATTAATAAAGCAGTTCCTGTTGATGAAGAGGTAGCTTATGTGCCTGATAATAAATTCAGTGATTTTATTATTGACCAGAGATTAAAACAGAATATTATTACCAAGGGATATATTACCCCAACATTAATACAAGATAAAACTATTCCACAGATTCTAGCGGGTAAAGATGTTGTTGGTATTGCTGACACTGGAACTGGTAAGACTGGAGCTTTTTTAATCCCACTGATTGAAAAGGTAATATTAAATAAAAATGAAAAGGTTTTGATTGTTGTGCCTACTAGAGAGTTAGCAGTACAGATTAACCAGGAATTAAGAAGTTTTGTAACTCACTTGGGAATATTTTCTACCTGCTGTGTTGGTGGGGCCTCAATTGGTGGACAGATTGCTGAGCTACGCCGAATTAATAATTTTGTAATTGGTACCCCTGGTCGTCTAAAGGATTTAATAAATAGAAGATTTATTGATTTATCAAAATTTAATACTATTGTGCTTGATGAAGCTGACCGGATGCTGGATATGGGTTTTATTGCTGATATGAAATTTATTATAGCTAAAATGCCCGCTAGACATCATACTTTATTTTTTTCAGCAACCATATCTAAGGAAATTGAAGCTTTGATTAAGGCTTTCTTACATGAACCAGTGATTGTCTCCGTAAAAACTGGTGATACTTCTAAAAATGTAGATCAGGATATTATTCGAGTAACTGGAGATAAGTTAGCTACCCTAGAGGGTTTATTAAAAAAATCTGAATTTTATAAAGTTCTCATTTTTGGTAAAACAAAACACGGTGTGGAAAAGCTGTCTAAGAAGCTTATGGAGCGAGGTTTTAAGGCAGAATCAATCCATGGTAATAAGCCTCATTCTAAGCGCCAGATGGCCTTAGGAGCCTTTAAAAGCAATTCTGTGGCTATACTTGTGGCTACGGATGTGGCGGCTAGAGGCCTTGATATTCCAGATGTATCACATGTGATTAATTATGATGTGCCAGCGACATATGATGACTATGTTCACCGTATCGGTCGAACTGGGCGAGGTGATAAAAAAGGCAAGGCACTAACTTTTATTGATGGATATATTAGATAATATTTAAAGAAAAGCCCCACAAAAATGTGGGGCTTTTTAGTACTTCTTATTGAGGAGTGAAGAGTGTAGATGTAGCTACGATCCCGTATTCATTCTTCATAGTTTCTATGAAGGAATCTACATTACCAGTATATATTTCCAGAAAGTCTTTACCAGATGTTACTGTGAAAGCAGTGCCAATTGACCAAACAAGAAATACACGAAGAGCAGCTACTATGTCAGATATCTTTTGAAGATAGCAGACAAAATTCCTACTATTTAACAGAGATGTTCTGATATGTAGCAGTTTAGAATACTTATGATTTAAGTACCATTTTTCCATGAGTTCTAATTCATAATGCTCACCATCTGGAATACCATCTAACAAGCTTTCATAGAAAGAATGGTCGATGAGTCTGTTTAATGGACTTGAAGACTTGTGAAGTAGACAATTGAAATAAAGAACACCACTATCATCATTACCCACCTTAATAGTAATTTGAATTTTATACACGGAACCTCCTTAATTTGTAAAAAAGATCAATTAAAATTTGACCTTAAACCTGTCTATTAACATGTTAGCAGATTGTGAAAAAAATATCAAATCTATTTTAAGATTTTAATTTCTTGACCGGAATCAGTATCTTTTAATTCAAAACCTAGAGAATTAATTTTATCTCTAAATTCATCAGATTTCTTCCAATCTTTATTTTCTCTCGCTGTTTTTCTTTCTTCTAACAGACTCTTTACGTTTTCAGGTATATCTTTTTCTTTTTTTTCTTTTTGGACCAAATTTAACCCTAATACTTTATCGAAGTCTAAAACAGTAGCTAGTTTATCTTCCTTGGGTAAATCTGATTTTAATAGATCAAAAGTAATAGCTAAAGCTTGGGCGGTATTAAAATCATTGTTAATAACCTTGGTAAATTTTTGTTTAAAATCTTTGTTAATCGTTCCTATTTTGTCACCTAAGCGAGAAATAGTTTTTACTAATCTATCATAGCCAGTTTGAGCAGACTGCATTGCCTCCCAAGTAAAATTTTGTTTTGATCGATAGTGTGCTTGTAAGAAAAAATATCTTAAAACTAATGGTTTATAACCCTTCTCTTTAACATCAGATAAATAATAACTAGTACCTTCAGATTTTGCCATTTTACCATTATTTACTAAAAGATGTTCATTATGAAGCCAGTAATTTGATAAGATTACATTATTAGCTGATTCACTTTGAGCAATTTCATTTGTGTGATGAACTGGGACATGTTCTATACCACCCATATGAAGATCTAAAGTGTTACCAAGTAAAGCTTTGCTCATAGCTGAACACTCTATATGCCAACCAGGAAAACCGTTACCATTTTTTACTAAAGGTGAGGTAAAAATTGAGGGCCAGTATTGGATAGAATTTTGATGAACTCCTGTGCGAAAAAACCAAATGACAAAATCAGAGGGATTCTTTTTTTCACTGTCTTTAATTTCACCAGTCCCGGCACCATTTATATTTTCTTCCATTTTTTGTCTTGATATTTTAGTATAATCTTTGACTTTTGAAATATCGAAATAAATAGCTAGTGGGGTGCTATAAGCATAACCTTTATCAAGCAAAGTCTTAATCATAGTTTGCATTTCTTTTATATAATTAGTCGCTCTAGGTTTGTATGTCGGTTCTTCGTTATTTAAATCTTTATTGTCATCCTCATATATTTTTATGTATTTATCAGCAATTTGGGTAGGGGAAAGTCCCTCTTTTTTTACACCTTTTTCTATTTTGTCTTCACCTGTATCACCATCAGAAGTGAGGTGACCAACATCAGTATAATTTCTTGCAAATTTTACTCGGTAATTATTATAAGTGAATATACGTCTTATAGTATCTGCTAATACGGTAGCTCTTAAATTTCCAATATGCTGTGTCGAATAAACAGTAGGGCCACATTGATAAAATAAAACTTCTCCATTTTTTATAGGTTTAAAAACTTCTTTTTCTTTTGAAAGAGTATTAAAAAGAAATATTTGACCATCTTGTCTTTTAAAAAAGTTAATTAAATTAAACATAATCTTAAAACCACTTCTTTTTCCTTGCTATAAGGTAAACAATAATTAATACAATAATTTCTATTCCCACAATTATAAACCAGCCATTTTCACTATTTACAACTGGTGTATTTATTGTATTCATTTGGAAGAAGCCGGTAATAATAGAAAAAGGTAAAGCAAAAAAGGTGAATATAGTTAAGGTTTTCATAATCTCATTTTGTTTGGTTGAAAGAAGTGAGTTATTAGTATCTCTCAATTCTTGTAGTACATCGGTAACATTTTCCAAAATTTTTATAATTTTGTAGTATTCGTTTATTATCTCTTCTAGTTTCAAGTTAAAATCTTTACCCAATATTTTTTCTGAGTTTTTCTTAAGTGTTTCCAAAATGGTACCATGAGGAGTGATGATGTGATTAAAGTTGATAATTTCTCGGCCTATTCTTGATAATTCAAAAACCATTTCTTTTTCTTTGCCAGCAAAAATATTTTTCTCTGCCTCACGAATAAGATAATTTATTGAGTCAAGTTCATCAGATAGTGATTGGTAAATTATGGTCATCATAGCTAAAAATATTTCTCCTGAACCAATCACATCTTTTTTTTTATCTAGAATTGAATTTACTTCAAAAATCTTGGCATACTTTTCCATTGAATCTATACTTTCATAACTGTTAGTGATAAGAAAATTCTTTCCTACTACAAAATCAATTTCTTGTCTATGGCTTTTGTTATGAGTATGTTTAAAGGCAGGGAAGTGAAGAACAAAATAGATATAATCCTTAAATATGGATATTTTATCCTTGAATGTTGGTAATAGAATATCCTGGGCAACCTCTGGGCTTAAGCTGAATTCATCCATTAAATCTCGTGCTTCCTCTTTTGTTGGCGATTCAGAATTTACCCAAGTTATTGCTTTGTAACTTTGTTTTTTTATCATTATATTATTTTATCTAATAACTTATAAATTATAGCATAATATTAAATTGTGTACTATAATAGTATGGTCATGTTGATTTTTTTTAAAAAAATTCGGGTAATACTCATATTAATGTTATTTACCAGCCTCTCCTTTGTCCTTGGTTTTTCTTTTGGTCAAAATAACCCTAATCCAAATTATATTTTTTCTAGTGGTCTTAATATAATTAATAATTCTGGTCCAAATGATGATGTGATAGATATGGCTTCTTTTTGGCGGGTTTGGAAAATTTTAGATGAAAAATATGTACCTACTGGAAAGGCTACAACAACTTCAGCTCAGGATCGAGTTTTAGGGGCGATACAAGGTTTAACTAGCTCTTTAGGTGATCCGTATACTGTTTTTTTACCACCAGAAGAAGCAGAAGAGTTTAAAACTGATATTCAGGGTAATTTTGAAGGGGTAGGTATGGAAATTGGTATTAAAGATGGGGCTTTGTCTGTAGTTGCTCCGTTAAAGGGCTCGCCTGCAGAAAAAGCTGGTATTAAAAACGGAGATAAAATAATTACTATTGATGGAAAGCCATCGATCGATCTTACTACTGATAAAGCGGTTAATCTGATTCGTGGACCAAAAGGTACAGTTGTAAAAATTGGAGTTTTAAGAAATGGGAATAATAAACCACTTATATTTGATATTGTGAGAGCAATCATAGATATTCCAACTACAAAAACAGAAATAATAGACGATGTTTTTGTTATTAGCCTATATAATTTTTATGCTAAAGCTGAGTCACAATTTAATCTAGCATTAAAAGATTTTATTGATTCTAAAAAGGTTAAGTTAATATTAGACTTACGAGGAAATCCTGGTGGTTATTTGGATTCAGCGGTAGAGATATCAAGTTGGTTTTTACCTCTTGGAAAACCTGTGGTTCGAGAAGATTTTAGTAATGATAAAGCAGAAAATGTTTTTCGTAGTAAGGGTTATGATATTTTCACTGATAATTTAAAGATGGTAATATTGGTTGATGCTGGTTCTGCTTCTGCTTCAGAGATTTTAGCTGGTGCACTTCAAGAGTATGGTGTTGCAAAGCTTGTCGGGACAAAAACATACGGGAAGGGTTCAGTCCAGGAATTATTGACTATTAATAATAATGCTGCACTAAAAGTTACAATAGCCAAGTGGTTAACACCGAGTGGCAAGTCTATATCAGATGGTGGTCTTACACCTGATTATGAAGTTAAGATTACTGATGCTGATATCACCGCTGATGTTGATCCGCAAATGGCAAAAGCGATTGAAATATTATCTAAATAAAGGTATAGTCGGAATATGAATCCCGTTAGAGATAGGAAACAGCTGTTTCCGTCAGTAGCAAGATTCAACAATAAATTTTTATTAATTATTAATTTAAGATATTGGTATAACTAATAACACCAGTATCTCTAACTGGATGAAAATAATATTATTAAAAGATATGAAGAAAATTGGTAAGAAATATGAGGTGAAGGACGTGGCTGATGGTTATGCTTTAAATATGCTTATACCTAATGGTTTAGCAATACCAGCGACTGTTGGAAATCTTAATATGGTTGAGTCTAAGAAAAAGTTGGATTCTTTAGAAACAGCAAAAAATGAATTTGAAATAAATAAAGCCCTAGATGAGATAAAAGGGATAGTTATAGAAATGCCGGGTAAGGTAAATGCTAAAGGTCATTTATTTGCTGGTATTCATAAATCTGAAATAATTGATGCTGTTAAAAAAAAGAAAGGAGTAAATATTGGTGATGATAATCTTGTTTTAGATAAACCGATTAAGGAGGTGGGTGAGCACCCTGTTGTTGTAAAAGTTGGTAATAGGGAAGTTACTTTTATATTGGTTGTCAAAGCTGAATAGATAATTAAAAAAGTCACTAGGTAATAGTGATTTTTTTATTATAATTATATTTTTACTTATTTATATAACTGAGACAATGCCTTTTTTCTCTATTTTGGAATCAAAAGACATTTTTCTTTTAGTAGAAAACTTTACTTTACCTTCCTTCATAGCAAATACAGTATAGTCCTTACCCATTTTTACATTTTTACCTGCTATAATACCAACTCCCTTCTGTCTAACAATAATAGAACCAACTTGCGCAGTATCACCATCTGCAAGTTTGATGCCCAAGTATCTTGGATTTGAGTCTCTACCATTTTTTGTTGTACCCGCTGCTTTTTTATGTGCCATATTGTTATATTAAATATTAAATCTCTGCTATAATCAGTCCAATGAGTATAAAGGATATTGCCCAAAAAATCAAGTCCCAATGCGGAGACATGGCCCTCTCTCTTCGGGATAAGGTTAAAAAGAGCTTGGATATTAATGAAGATCTTTTTATAATTTTCTCAATAATTTTAATTGGTTTAACTGGCTTTGGTTTAGGAAAGCTTTCATCTCTAGAAAAGGGGAGGGAGTCTGTGAAGATAACCTCTGCTCAAGTTCATCCTTCATCCGATGGTTTGATAAGTTTTACCCCAGTTACCACAACAACTAATCTTGTTGATGTAAGTCTTAATAGTGGTAACAAAAACGGTGTCCCAATGTCAGCCGCAGCTATAATTGCCTCTGAAAGTGCAAAAGGGATGTTGGTAGCATCTAAAAATGGTACAAAATATCATTTTCCATGGTGTGCCGGTGCGTCACAAATAGCTGAGAAAAACAAAATTTGGTTTGATTCTTATGAAAAAGCGAAAAAAGCAGGATATACACCAGCTGTAAACTGTAAAGGTCTAGAGTAACTAATCTTTTTTATATAAACCTAATTAAAATAGACCATAAATACGCGACTATTTCAAGGAATTTATGGCTCTAATAGACCATTTTTTTGTGTTTGACGATAGTGTATTTGTGTGTTATTTGCTTGACAATAAACTTAAAAGGTGATAGTATATATAGTAATCAGGGGTTCGCTCTGATTTTTGCTTTATTAGGAGTAAAAACCAACGAGAGCAAAAGAAAAGTACTTTTCCTGAAGTAGTTAGTTTACAAATAAAAAGGGGAAGTATTAAAATAAATGTTAGAATTTACATCAGCAGTTATCTTATTAGTAACATCAATATATGGCGGTCCAGCTACAGTGGTTCTGGCTCAAGATATAGCAGACAGTATAAATACTCAAAGTCGAACAGCAATAGAAAATCCAGTAACTCTAGAAAATTATGTGCGACAGTATTTCTCTGAAACACCTATCTTAGCTGATATCGCAAAGTGTGAATCAATGTTTAGGCAATTTGATAAGAGCGGAAACGTTCTTAGGGGTGAGGTAAATAATCTTGACGTTGGTCTAATGCAGATTAATGAAAAGTATCACAGTCAAAAAGCTGCGGAACTTGGATTTGATTTTTACACCGTCAGAGGAAACCTAGACTATGCCCAATATTTATATGACAAGGAGGGAACAACTCCTTGGAAGGCATCTAAGAAGTGTTGGAAATAATATTTAATTACTAATAAAAAAAGGATCCATAAAATTGTGGATCTTTTTTTTATTTTAAATTTTACCTATTATGTTATTAAGTAAGGATAAGCAGGCAGGGTATTAATAGTTATTATAATGCCATTTAATTGATACCATGTCGCACAATATATCTTCCACTTATTATATATAATGTAATTGAGATTAGATAAAGTAAAAGCACTCCCCTCGTGATTAAGAAAAAAAAGGCCAAACAAATAATGTAATAAGTATTATGATAAAAATAATATCCCAAAGACCAAAAGTTTCAAAAAAATCAGACATTAGTTTAATTTATGGATTTAAGACGTTAGTGTGATCCTCTCTATTTAACATATCCATAAACGGACCCCAAAAATATTTTAGCCAAAACTCCCAGACTTTGTGAGCAGGTTCAGCTAGGTAGTTTGACCATATGTCAGTAATAAAGTTCCAAACATAGCCAAAGTTTTTTTGGAACTGTTCTGAAGTAAAAAATTCTTTTATATCTACTCCATAATAACTTAAAACAGCAATAGCGATGATTATTATAATAACCATCCTTACTAAACCACTTTCCTTGTTTATAATTTTTTTCATAGATTTTATTATAACATTAGTAAATTTAACTTACAAAAAATTATTAGTATGATTATAAACTTGGTAAGTAATCCATAGGGTTTAAATAAGCGTCTTGGTCGGCAAAAGGTCCGGTAGCGTTGGTGGCGGCACAACCAGTAGCTCCAGGTTTATAGTCTCCGTATTTAGCTATTTTTACTCCCTGAGTAGCATATAAACTAAGATGAAGATGTGGTCCAGTGGAAACGCCGGTATTTCCAGAATAGCCTATGACCTCTCCAGCGGTCACTCTTTGACCTACTTTTACTGATATGACAGATAAATGAGCATAAAGAGAACTTAAACCATTGTCATGCTCTACTAGTATCCATTTACCCCAAGCATAACAGCTTTTATAAGCATCAGTATTATCAAAACCTTTTACTACACCATTTGAAACAGATTTTATTCTGGAACCGGTAGGTACACCAAAGTCTACACCAGGGTGATATGGCCGCCCATAAATACCAGGATTATTTTTGGCAAATTGAGTTCCACCAAAGTACTGAGTAATTTTGATAGTATCAAGTGGCCAACTAATTATACCCTTCTTAGCTCCTGGAAAAGAATTCGGATCTATTAGGAATTTTATAGATTCTTCAATCCTTTGTATTTCTTCATCAAAAGCTTTTTTTTGTGCCTCCTTCTCTCTTAAAAGTTTTTGATACTCAGTTTCCTTGTTCTTTGTCACTGACAATAAGGTTGATTTTTCACTTTTTGTTGATTGGAGTACTTTTTTTCTCGCGCTTAGCTCTTGAGTATAATCTTCCAGTTCTTCTTTTTGTTGTTCTAGTTTTTCTTTAGAAATTTCTAGGCTAGCTTTTATACTTTTAACTAACGCAACTTGTTCACTTATTTTTGCCTGAACACGAATGGTATCATCAATTTCATTCCAGAATATAGACAGATCTTGATTTGATAATAATATTTCCCAAATACTTTGACTGCTGGCCTCGTCTATTTTCTTTAGAGCTTCTTTTATAACCAGACGACCATTGTATATTTTCTGCTCCTTATCAGTAATTTGTATGTTAGTGTCTTTAATTGTATAAGTAGTTTTATTAATATTTGCCTCTGTTAATTTAACTTCAGTAGTTATTTTATTTGTCGATAAATCTAAAGATTTTATTGTATTTTGTAAAGTTTTAGCTTGATCACTAACTACATTTAGTTGTTTTTGATAATTGGCAATCTCTTTTTCCAATTGTTCTCGATTTCTATTTGCGATATCTATTTTATTTTGGAGCTCAGCCACAGAATCGGCTTTTAAAGAAGTACCAATCAATAATATGGAAAGAATTATAGAAATACTTATGTAAGTATTTTTTTTTAGCTTTACATTATAATACATTTATTGCTTTTTGAATTCTTGTTAATGATTCTTCTTTACCAATAACAGAAAGCAAGTAAAAAGGATCAGGGGACTTTTCCCTACCAGAAAGAGCTACTCTCAAGGGCCAGAGAAGGCTCCCCTTCCCTAGTTCATTAGCTTTAGGCATAAGGATGGCACTTAGTTTATCCAGAGTGAAATCAGTTTCTGATATTTTCTCTATCATCTCAAGAATTATATTTAAATTCTTTTTTGGAATTTCAAAATCAGCATCTTTTTTCCAAATAATCATCTCCTTTAATGGTGTGGGTGGAATAAAAAAATAATCAAACTCCCCTTCCTTCACGTATTTTTCTAACTCGCCAAAGGTATTTATTCTCTCAGTTATGGTAGGAATAATTCTATCTAATAATTCGTCTGAGCAAGTATACTTTTTTGATAGTCTATCAGAAATCTCTTTCTTAAGTTGATCATCCGGTAATCTTTTAATATATTCTTTGTTTAACCAGATAAGTTTGTCTTCATTAAATTTACCACCACCAGTTTGAATTTTGTTTATTTCAAAAGCCTGCATTATTTCCTTAAGGCTCATTACTTCCCTGTCATCACCAGGATTCCACCCAATAAATACTAAAAAATTAAGTAACGCCTGTGGAAGAATACCATCATCTTTATAACCTAGCACATCTTTTGCCCCGTCTCGCTTACCAAGTTTCTTTTTTCCTTCCGCCCCAAGGATTGGTGGTAAGGTTACAAATTCTGGCCTTTTAATACCTAGGGCTTCATATAAAGCCAAAAATTTTGGGGTGGAAGAAATAAACTCATCAGCTCTAAAAATATGAGTTACACCCATGTATAAATCATCAATTATATGTGCAAAATTATATGTTGGGAAACCATCACTCTTCATTAAAATAAAATCGTCCAAGGCTTCAGGACCAGCTGAAAGCTCACCTCGAGCTAGGTCATTCCAGGTGAGTCTCTTTGGCTCAGAAATTTTTAACCTTAGTGGTTGGGTACCATCCCATTTAGGTGGATTTTCAGGTCTATAGTCTCTATACAAGAACGCGATTTTCTTTTTTTCAGATTCCTTTCTAAATTTATCTAGTTCTTCTTTTGAATATGGGTCAGCATAAGCTAGTCCTTTATTATATAATTCTTGAGCATATTTTTTATATGTATCTAATCTTTGGGATTGAACATATGGAGCATTTGGGCCTCCAATATCAGGACCCTCATCCCAATCCACCCCAATCCATTTTAATGATTTAATAATATGTTCAATTGAACCTTCAACCTCTCTTTCTTTATCAGTATCTTCAATCCGTAGTATAAAAGTGCCGTTATTTTTTTTAGCAAAAAGCCAAGCAAATAGTGCTGTTCTCACACTACCAACGTGCATAAATCCAGTAGGGCTTGGGGCAAATCTAGTTACTATTTTTTTATTTGCAGTGTCTGGCATTTTATTCTTCGTGAGTTAGAGCAATATTGATTATTTCCCTAGCAATTTTATCAGCCGCATTAGGGTGTGTAAAATTCTTTGCTGCAGTAGACATCTTTTGTTTTAGGTTGTTATCTTGCAAAATTCTGTCAATTTCTCCAAGCAGTACATTTGGAGTTAAATTACTTTCCTCAATAACTGATGCTGCACCACTTCTCGCGTAGGCGTAAGCATTCATCCTTTGATGGTTTCCGTTCGTTTCAGTTATAGGTATTACAATACTTGGTATTCCCCAGCAAGCAATTTCAAAAATTGTTGAACCAGCTCGGCTGATAATTAAATCAGCCGCTCCAGCCGCCATTGTTAATGACAAATTATTTAAGTAATCAAATATTCTATATCGTGATATATTTGGATTATTTGCTAATATTATTTTTGATAATTCAGAAACCTCTTGAATATTATTTTTTCCAGTTTGATGAATAATTTGATATTTATTTACTAAGTCTGGAAGTGAGTTTAAGATTCGATCATTGATAAGTTTTGCTCCTAAGGAGCCTCCAATAATAAGAATTGTCTGTAAGTTGTTTTCCAGATCAAGGTATTCATGAGAACTTTTTTTATCAATTTTTAACACTTCTTTTCTTAGCGGATTTCCTGTATATGAAACTTTATTTATTGGAAAATAATTCGCAGCTTCTGGATAAGAAATAGCAATCTTTCTTGCAAATTTCCCCGCCCAAAGATTTGTTTTTCCTGGTACACTATCAGACTCATGAATCACCACTGGAATTTTTAGAATTTTTGCAGCCATAAGAACTGGGAAGCTAGAATAGGCACCCTTACTAAAAATAATATCTGGGTAAATTTTGAATACTTTTCTAAGAGCTACAATCACCCCATAGATTGTTTTGAAAAAATCAAAGAAATTATGAATTGAACCATATCGCCTTATCTTGCCAGCAGGAATTTGCACGAAAGTTATATTATTCTCTATCAATGATTCCATGTCATATGGATTATTAGACATAAAAAATAATTCTGCGGAAACTAAGTTTTCCTTTTCAGATATTTCATTTATTGACTCTGCCACAGCAATTAGTGGATAAAAATGACCACCTGAGCCACCACCTGTTAATAATATTTTCATTTTTTTTATTTTTTAAGCTATTTTTCTATATTTTGAAATGTTAATTATAATACCTATCTCTGCTAAAGTAAAAAATAATGCAGTTCCACCTTGGCTAAAAAAGATTAGTGGTGAACCAGCTAACGGTATGACTCCAATCATAGAAGCAATATTTAAAAAAGATTGGATGGTTATAAGTATAACAATTCCAGCTACCAAAAGTCTACTAAATGTATCTGGTGATTGACTCGCTATTTTTAACCCTGTTGTAGTAAAAAATATGAATAAACTAATAATTAGTAAACCACCAATAAATCCGAATTCTTCAGCGGCAATTGAAAAAATTGCATCACCCACTGATTCCGGTAGGAATTTGAACTTTTGAATACTTTGTCCTAAACCACGACCAAATATTTCTCCAGACCCAACAGCAATTAGTGATTGTTGGATTTGGTAGCTAGTGGTTAGCGAATTATCTACTGGATTTAAAAAAGTTGTAAGACGTTCAAGTAAATATGGTCTAACAAGAAATAAAGATGAAATTCCAATTAAACCTAAAATAAAGACAAAAAAAATGTGGCGCCATTTTCCTCCCCCAACCAAATACATTGAAAGTCCAACAATGGATATAATTATGAATGAATCAGTATCAGGTTGTTTTAATAAAATTATCCCAATAATACTTAAAAGAATCAAAAAAGGTAATAAGCCGTATTTTACTGTTTTAATTTTTTCTTTCATTCCAGAAACCCATGCGGCAAAATAAATAATAAAACCAATTTTTAGGAGTTCTAACGGTTGAAAAGATAGGTTGCCGATGTATATCCATCTACTTGCACCTCCGTGGGTAATACCGATACCTGGTATAAATACTAATAAGGTGACAAAGACAGAAATTGCGAATATATAAAAAGAAAATTTCCGCCAAATTTTATAGTTAATTTTTGAGGTTATAAAGCAAGTAATTAAACCCAATACCAAGCCAAAAAAGAGCTGGGTAAATATGATAGAAGTAAACATTGCCCTATCTCTAGCATAGATTCCGAGGGAGGCTGAAATAAAAACAGTAAAGCCAGCAATTAAGAGAAGAATAAATGATAGTAAAAATACTTTATCGGTTTTTTTTAACATTATTAACTAATTAAAGAAATTAAAACTCCAATACATGCACAAACGGCTCCTAAAACCCAATATCTCATAACTACTTTTTCTGCCGACCAGCCCAGAGCTTGAAAGTGGTGATGTAGTGGCGCCACTAGAAAAACTTTTTTCCCATTTCTAAATTTTTTTGATAATAATTGAATAATGCTTGAGCCTGATGAAATTACCAAAGGGAAAGCAATAATTGGTAAAACTAAGACTTGTTTAGTTAAAAAAGCAACAACCACTAAGGACATAGTTAGTGACATCGTTCCAGTTTCTGACATAAAGAATCTAGCTGGCGGAATATTAAACCAAAGAAAAGCTAATAAACCACCCACAAGAACAAAACAAAAAGCAGCTAAATCAACCTGGTTTTGTAGAAAGGCAATTAGACCATAGGAAGCAAATATAATTAAAAATACACCACCTGAAAGACCGTCTAAGCCATCTATAACTCCTCCAGAGTAAGTACCAAGCATTACAATAATAAAAAATAATAAAAACCAATATTGAGCATCCCAAATTCCGAAAAAAGGAATCATAATATCTGTGACCTCTAGTTTTGTAAAAAACCACCAAGCGCCAAATAATGCAATTAGGAAAACAACAAATAATCTCTTCTTGGAGGACAAGCCACCAGCTTTTTGGTCATATTTTTCTGTTACACTATAATAATCATCAACTAAACCAACGAGGGCACCAACTATTAAGGTAAAGATTGGTAACCAGGTTTGATTACGACTAAGAAAATTTAGTTTTTTTAGTATTGGACTATCTATTTGTGCCAAAAACCATAAGATAATAATTGTGATAAGCGCACTGGCCCAAATTATTACCCCGCCCATTCTTGGGGTTTTCCTTTCCTCATCGTTGTGTAATTTTTGTGAGACTGTGGCCGTGCTTCCATCAGTAGCCACAATTACACTTTTCTTTTTCCACATTTTGTTTTTATACAAAAAATTACTAACAAGTGGGGTTATAATTATACCGACAATAAAAGCAATAGTTGTAGGAATAATTATTTTTACAATATCCATAATTTAATTATTTATTTTTATATTATTAATAAGTGAAGTTGTATCCATAAAATTATCTGTTGAGCCTAGGACAACATTAATTATAACAATACCATCTAATAGCTTTGTCATTAATGCTAAGTTTTTACCAGCTAAATCAGTAGTCCCTGTTTTTCCACCAATAATTTTAAACCCAAAATCTTTATCTTCAAGTAGAATATCTGTGCTCGTGACCATTTTACAGTAGTTTGTTGTGTCACAAACACTATATTTATCATTGGTCGAGATTTTAAGGATTTCTGGGTGTTTATTCTTTATATATATTAATAGATTAGCTATGTCTGTTACAGTTGATGAATTTGGAATTATTTTTGGGTCAATTGGGTCTAATCCTGTTACATTGGAGAAACTTGTTTGTGTTAAGCCAAGTTCAAAAGCTTTAATATTCATTCTATCTATAAAATTATTATTACCTAAAGTACTTGAGATTAATCTAGCAGAATCATTATCAGATGATATTAAAGCATTTGCGAGTAATTCACTGATTTTATATTTTTTACCAACTTCTAATATATAAGCACTCTCTTCCCCACCAATATAATCTGAAATGGCGGTGACTTCAGTATCCTTATCAATATTTTCAAGAGTAATTACTGCTAACATGAGCTTGGTAATACTGGCAATTGGTAATATAAGATTTGGGTTCTTTTCAGCAAGAATTTTTTTATACTGATTATCTGTAATAGCTAAAGTCAAATATGATTTACTTGTAACTTCTGGTAAAATAATATTATCAAAATATATTTTTTCTAATTTTTCAAGGTTTTCTTGTTTGATTTTTAAAATTTTTACTTCATTCGTTAATGTAATAAATTCTTCTTTATTACGAAGACTTATTACAAAAAATATACTTCCAACTATAGAGAATAAAAAAAATACGGTTAGTAATGCTAATATTTTTTCTTTTTTCCCTATTATTGGTTGCATTGATTATTTTTTTAGATGAAGAGTTTATTCTGATGTGATATCAGTCAGTTGATCCGTTTCATTTTTAAGATTTTGTTCAAATTCAATCTTAACTTTCTCATACTCGGGTAAATCCTCTATCTTTGATACACCTAAAAACGAAAGCAGTTCAAAGGTTGGACGATAAAAAAAGCTCCTGTGATCGTTTTCATTAGTGATTTTCTCTACCAGGCCACGTATCTGTAAATTACGTAAAATAAAGTTAGACTGAACACCTCTAATATAATCTATTTCTGATCGAGAAATTGGACCCTTATAAGCAATAATAGAAATCGTTTCCAGACCAGCCTTGCCCAAATCACGAACAAGTTCTTCTTTGGTCAGTCTTTCGATAATATGAGAAACTTTTGAAGAAGTACCAAGCATAACCTCATCATCCCCGCCAGAATGACCTTGTCGGGCTGGCTTAAAAACTAGTTCTACCCCCCTATCAGCTATTTTAGCCTTTAATATTTCAAGTCCAGCTTTTATTTCGTCTTCTTTTTTACCTAAAGAAGCGGCCAATTTTTTAATTGACTGTGGCTCGCCCTTCCAAAAAAGGACAGCTTCTATTTGATTTTCTATTAATAATTCTTCCATAATTTAATTGTAATGTGGCACATTAGTTTGTTGGGTCTCTATCTCAATATCATCAAACTGATTATCCTGCTTTACATTCACTATCCCCTGTTTGACTAATTCTAACATGGCCAGAAAACTTATTATAACATTTACTCGTTCCTCTTTGCCAACTTTTGCAAACTCGCGGAAGCTTAATTTTATACTAGACTGAATCCTTCGAGTTAAATTAGTGATCATCTCCTCTAGGCTGACTACTTTTCTTACAATCGCTTTCGGAATATTTTCGACTTTTGGCAATGACTTAATAACCGAAAGGATGGCTGTTAAAAAGTTTTTCTTAGTCATTGTCTGGTCTGGTGAAAAAACCGGAATCATTTTTCTTGGTTCTGGGGCAAAAATTATGTCTTTTCCAAAATGATTTTTAATATGTACACTCAATTCCTTAATTCTTTGATAAATTTTTAATCTTCTTTCTAGGTCACCAATATCTTTTTGCTCATCTTCAGTTAGATTTAGATTTGGTAGGAGTGAACGGGATTTTATCAAAAGTAAGGTTGAGGCAATCACTAAAAAATCTGCACTATCTGCTATTGGAAATTTTTCCAGACTTTTTAGATATACAATATAATCATCTGCTACCCTAGCTAAGGCAATATCATTAATAAATAATTTTCTCTTTTCAATCAAGCTCAATAATAAGTCCAGCGGACCCTCAAAAACTTCTGTTTTGATTTGAAAAGTTGTGTCGGACATTTATTATAATTAATATTCACTTTCAGTCCCCTCTAATCTCTCATCAATTCTATTCATATCTCTTGGGAAAATTACTGCTTGGCGGACGTTAGGCAGGTTTAGAAATTGTAGGACAAGCCTTTCTGCGCCAAATGCAAAACCACCTTCTGGTGGAACACCATATTTAAAAGCCTGTAGAAACATTGAAATTGTTTTTGGATCAATTTCCCACTCATTCACATGTTTTTCTAACTGCTCAAAATTATTTATGCGTCTACCACCACTTGAAAGCTCCCTGCCTCGGCAGATCAGGTCTAGACCCTCATTTAATTCCGGTTCTTTTGGGTTTGGATAAACATAAAATGGTTTCTTTTTGGTTGGGTAGCCGTAAACAAACACAAAATCAGAGCCGGTCTCTTTTTTAACTATTTCACAAATCTCAATTTCATCCTGTGATGAAAGGTCCTTATCTTCCCTATTGTCTCTTCCATAAATCTCAAATATTTTCTGTTGAGCCTCTCTAAGTGATATAGTTGGGGTTTTTTCAAGCATAACTGGAAGTTCCGCGCCCAATATTTTAAGTTGCTCAGGATTTTTTCTACGTATCTGTTCAAGAATATATTTTATTGTTTTCTCCTCCATGTCTCTTACATCAGTCCAGGAATCAATAAAGGCAAACTCAGCGTCTAGGGAAACTATCTCAGTTAGGTGTCTGGTAGTAGAGCTTGGCTCAGCACGGAATATTTTGTTGACTGAAAAACATCTTTCAAAAGCACTCATCACAATTTGCTTATATAACTGAGGTGATTGAGTCAGATAAGCATTTTTACCAAAATAACCAATTTTAAACACTTCAGCCCCACCTTCCGCAGTAGCCGGCACAATACATGGCGCCTGGAATTCGAAAAAGTTTTCGGCCTTCATGATTTCTCTAAAACTATCAATTACTGTTTCCAAGATTTTAAATACCGCTTGGTTTTTTGGATGGCGGAGTGTCAGCGCTCTATTATCAAGCTCGGTTTTTATATCCAGATTGAAACCATCAATAGACATATCAAACGGAAGAGGAGCAGCTTCTGCTAAAATAATAATATTGAGAATCTCTAGCTCAATATCACCATTTAGTATTCCTGCTTTTCTATTATTTTCTGGTCGTTCATTTATTTTTCCATTAACCTCAACAACAAATTCCTGACGAAGTTTTTTTCCTTGTTCTAGAGCCTCCGTCTGTTTCGGTAAAATAACACCTTGAATAACCCCTGTCATATCGCGAAAATCGAGAAAAATCATTTTTCCTTGGTCACGTCTTATATTCACCCAACCCTTTACCCTTACCTCCTTCCCTATTTTACTTCCCAATTCTTTTATATATGTTCGTTCCATTTTATTTTTTATTTTTGTCTAATAAATTTTCTATTTCCATATAACACTTTTTACATAAATGATATTTTATGACCTTACGGTCAATGTCTGGCGGACTGAGCAATATCGCTCCAAAATCATCCAGTTCTTTTTTACATTTATCACAAATTGGTTTTATCATAATTTTATTTTTCACTTATAAATTGGAATCTAGGGACTTGCTTACCAGCGACATTTACTATTTCCTCAAACATTTTTATTGGACGTACCCAGGTTTTTGATTTTGGATTATCATACAGTGCTTCATAGACAACCAAATCTTCTAAAGTCTCCGAATGTTTAGCTACAAAATGTACTTTGTATAAATTCCCTGTTTTTGAATGTTTATATATTCCTGTTTCCATTTTACATTTTTTATTTATAAAAAATAAACGCCCTCACAAAAATCAAAACACGTTTTGATTTTTGTGAGGGCGAACGAGTGCCTAATCTTTGCAGACGGCCATGTCGCGGTACCACCTCACTTGTTTCTCCCGCATAGCTTTATGCGACGTGGGATTTCTCATTTACCCGTTCAAGTTTTATTATATAAAATTTGTTCGGGTTTATAGGGTTCTACTTACTTTTCAGTGTTCTTCCCCAAGCTCCACCGTGTCATACGGCTTCATTGCTTATCTAACAATAATATCACCTTATTTATAAATTTCAACTCCCACCGCGTCCCTAACCTCCTTCATTTTCTTCTCTGCTCTCATTGAGGCTCTTCTACCACCCTCCTTCAGAATATCAAAAACAGTATCCAGATCACCCTCAAGCATGATTCTGCGCTCTCGCATAGGCTTAATAAAGGCCTCCAAAGCCTCTATAAGGCCTTC
>JBFZBC010000017.1:0-3457 GCA_041308645.1 bacterium | reverse complement strand
AAACATCTGTGTTTTGAAATCAAGACTCTGTCTGATTCCACTCTCTATTGTCAATTATACACCCTAAGGTAATAAAAGTCAAGTACTACTTTTAGATCAAATAATAGTGATAATTTCCTTATTTTAAAAATAAATTTTGGCCATCAGATTCAAAAATGATAGTTCCTAAATTTATAGTTTGAAGAATTTGGTTTTTAAATTTAGCTAAAATATCCATTACCTCTGGACTAGGGTGCCCATAACGGTTATCCAACCCAGCAGAAATAACGGAGTACAACGGCGAAGCCATACCGACAAAAATTTCCGAACTCGAGGTTTTAGATCCATGATGTCCCAACTTTAAAACATCCGTATCTAAAAATAATCCATATTTATTTACTAAATATTTTTCACTAATTTTGGGGGCATCACCAGTTAGTAAAAAGGAATTCTGACCATAAACTAATTTACTAACGATAGACGCTTCGTTTTTTTCCCAACTAGACACTTCTTGGTTCGGAAATAAAATATCAAGCTCTACCCCGTCCCCTAAAGAAATTATTTTTATCTCACTTATTATTTCTTCTTTTATATTTTTCTCTCGGATTACTCTTTCCAGCTCAGCATAAACAGCCGAAGATGAGGTAGCGCCGGTTCTTACAAAAATACCGACGTCAAATCTTTTTAAAACTTCTACTAGCCCACCAATATGATCCTGATCTGCATGAGTAGCAAGTACCACGTCAATTGACCGATCATAAAAAGGCATTAGCTTACCTAATTCACCAAGAACTTTGTTATTCGCTCCACCATCAATGAGCATTTGCAGGCCGGTTGGTGCTTCTATAAAAATAGCGTCTCCTTGTCCAACATCCAAAAAAGCCACGGTTAACTTTGCCTCACTAATATTATTAATATAAAAATATATAAAAATATTTATTACGACTAGCAATAAAAGAAAGTTTATTTTTAAATATCTTTTAAAATAATTCATCTTTTTCTTTTAATGGTTGCGAATACAAAATAATAACAAAAAATATGAAATAAATTAAAATCATCATACTTAGTGAGAAATTTTTAATCATCAAATATGAAAAAGGGAGATGAGCCACAAGGTCTATCACTTTCAAGATATAAGAAAGAAAAAAAGAGCAAGCTAAAGCTACTGGTATTATGACCATGGTAGAAATAAAACCAATTATACCGACAATAAAACCAAGTAACATAACCAGTGGTATAACTGGTAAAATTAAAACGTTCGCAAATAAAGCAAAAATCGACAAAAAACCCATTTTATAAAGGAGAAAGGGTAAAACAAATATTTGGGTAACGACAGTCGAAACAATAAGTTCTCGTAATTTATATTTTTCCGTAATAAAAGTCATCTTTTTCGCCACAATTGGTGAGACCAAAATTAAAGCGAGGGTGGCTAAAAACGATAGCTGAAAAGAAATATCAAAAACCAATATTTTAGGATTTTGAATAAGCATAAAAACACCAGCTAAAAGTAAAGCTCGAGTGATATCATATTTTCTTCCAGTAGACCTAGCTAAAATAACTAACAAAGCCATGATTGATGCCCGCAAAACAGTAGCCGACCCACCAGTCATGATAGAAAACAAAATAATACCTAAAATACCAAAGGACATAGAAGCAAACTGGGGTAAAAAAGATAAAGCAACCATGATACTTTCCGCCACAATCGTAATATTGTAACCTGATAAAGCAATGATATGAGAGACTCCTGCTTGTCTAAAATCCTCTTGTAAATCACTTCCCAATGAATTTTTTGCTCCAAGAAGTAATCCACTAAGGAGAGAGGATTCTGGTTCTTTTATGGTTAAATTAATCTTATTTATAAACGCATTCTTAAAAGTAAATAATCTATCTTTTATATAAGAACCATTATTTCTAGAAATAATTTCTACTTCAGCAAAACTAATTTGATAAAAAATATCATCCTTAGCTAAATAACCAATATAATTAAAATCTTTACCATTATCAGTAGAAAAATTCTCTGGTTTCTTGACCATACCTTCTACTTTTACTAAATCACCATATTTAAACTCCGGAAAAAGACCAGTCGTCACTAAAACTTTTTCTTCAACTTCTTCCTCTTTATCATCTACATAAAGAGAAGTGACGGAGACAATTAATTGCACGCTATTATCTTTAATACTTGGTTCGTCAGAAACTACTCCTTGTAAAATTACTTTATCTCCCAAGTACGCTTGGAGATTGTTACCAGACCTAATATCTTTAATCTCATAACGTAACACTCCGAGGCCAAAAAAGAATATTAAAACAGCCAGTAAAATAATCAAAGCGTTTCGTCTAGCAAAATAATAACCAAAAACAAATATAATTATAGATAAAAGGAGAATAAATAAAAAAAAGGAAAAACCCACTTTTATTAATGAGCTTACAAAAATCCCGAAAGTAAAACCTGCCACTAAAAAATAAAAATAATCTCGATTGTCCATTTAGGCCCAGTTTCTAATGATTTCTTTTTCCTCTATCTCAGAAGTGGCTTTTTTATATTTTACCCCTTTCTTCCCTTTCACTCGCCTTTCGCATTCTGCCCAAGTTTTATCAATATTTAAAATTCCATTGACTAAACTTAAATAACTATATGTTTTTGCACTTTTATTTTTCTTCTTTTCATTTTTCTCCTCACTATGGCCCAAATCTAAAATATTTCTTTGATACTTTGACAACGGTCCTTTATATAAAATCACTTTCTCATTTCTGGCTATAGCATCGGCAATTTCATCACAGCGTTCGTTCCCGACTATTCCCATATGACCACCAATATAATTCCATTTAACTTTTTTACCAATCACTAATTTAGCAAGCCCTTCCCATAAATCTTTATTCAAAACGTCTTTTTTTTCCTTCGTTCGCCAATTATTTTTTTGCCAACCATAAATCCAGCCCGTCATACCATTAATCAAATACTTGGAATCAGTATAAATAATAATCTCGCTTTCTTCTTTTACAACTTCCTTAAGGGCATACAGAGCTCCAGAAAGTTCCATCCTGTTATTGGTAGTATGTTTTTCACAACCGCCCAACTCTATTACCCGCCCATGAGACAGGTTCGGGCAGGCTTTACCTTCCGGGAAAACAATAATCGCCCCAAAGCCTCCTGGTCCAGGATTTCCTTTTGAAGCACCGTCAGTAAAAATAATAATATTTTTCATCAAAAGATTATATCACAATTTCTAAATCAAAAATTCTAAGTCTAAGTTCAGTAAATCCTCTGAAGGTTGATTGCTCAAAGTTAGCTAGTAGGTTGATTTTATCCCCCATTTTTAATTCCCCACCAAAATCTGTCCCTTTCATAAAAAATCCGATTGTTTTAATATTTTTACCATGTGAATTTTTGAAGGTTAATTCCAAATGATTTTTTTCCTTCCCAAACATTTTTATATTTTCTACAATCGCCTTCTCAAAAAGAAAAAGTGGTTTTGAATTA
>JBFZBC010000016.1:0-19901 GCA_041308645.1 bacterium | reverse complement strand
ATTCTGACGGTGACGGAATGAAAGACTGGGAGGAATCCTTATGGAAAACAGACCCGCAAAAAATGGACACTGATAATGATGGGACAAATGATGGTGATGAGATAAATTTAAATAGAGACCCGCTAAAAGCTAATACCGCTCCAACTCAAACTGAACCAAATGATAAGGTGTCTGAGGAAATAATTGCCGAAAATAAAAAAATACAAACTGAATATGAAAACTTGTCTGAAACAGATAAATTAGCCCGCCAAATTTTTTCCCAGTTTATTGCCAACAAACAATTAGATATTTCCTTGACCGATACACAAATTGAGTCTATCGTCGCCAATTCATTAATTAATCTAGAACTACCAATCCCCACTTTTAAAACCTATAATGAGCAAAATGTTCAAACAATAAATTTTTCCGATAATGAGACCTTAAAAAATTATAGCAATAACATCGCTGAAGTCATCCTAACAAATTTAAACACAAAAACAGAAACCGTTGAATCTATTTTCAACGATATATCAAACATCACAGATGACACAAAATTAACAGAACAAACAGAAGAAATACTTCAAAGACTTAATCCTTTAATTATCAAAAACCAAAAAACCGTTTCCTCTCTTTTAAAAATATTTGTACCTAAAATACTCCTAACAGAACATTTAAAACTTTTGAATTCCTTCCAAGAAATTTATCAGGGCTTAGATTTAATCCAAAAATCTACTACTGATTTTGTGACAATAATTCCTTTGATAAATCAATATGATTCTAGTGTGAATAATCTCTCTGTCACGCTTACAGAAATGGCTATTAAACTTTCAACACTATCTATTACTTACAGTAATACTACTGACTATGGCTATCAGTTTTTTAATGTTATAATGTTTAAAGAATAAAAATGACTTTTTTAAATAAAAAAATGAAATTTATCTCTATTTTTTTAACTATTGCTTTTTTTAATACTCTTTTTTCTATTAATTTAGCTTCAGCAACGAGTTTAGCACTTCCTGGTTCAATTGATGGTATTCCTACTTCTGATTATATTGTTCAACATAACACATGGGTGATAGCAAACACTCTTGCTGGTACTCCAGTCATAGGTTTGGATAAAGACACAAATCCACTCTCCGCAAATAATTGGATGAAAATGGCTCTTAAAAGACTGCTCAGAGAAATAACCAAAGTTACCGTCACTTGGATAAATAGTGGCTTTAATGGTAACCCTTCTTTTATCACCAATACAGGGGGTTTTTTAAGGGACACCGCTGACATAGCTATCGGTGATATGATAATGGGTACAGAATTAGACTTCCTCTGTGATCCTTTTAAACTGCAAGTGAAACTGGCTTTAGGTTTACAATACAGGCCTTTTAAGGAACAAATAAAATGTACCCTATCTGGAGTGCTTGAAAACATCAATAAAGCGGGGAATGATTTTGTCAATGGTGACTTTATAGGTGGTGGTGGTTGGAATACTTGGCTGGAAATGACCACTCAACCACAAAATAATCAAATGGGGGCGATGATACTCGCCCAAGGTGAGATGGATGCTAGAATTGAAGCTAAAAAAGGTGAAGCGACCATGGAGGCAAATTGGGGTGGAGGTTTTATGTCTTGGAAAGATTGTCCGACAGTATCAGTCACTGAAGATTCTTCTACTGCTGATATTAATACTGCGTGGGATGAGAACAATAGAATTCGTAGTTATGCCGCCGTTACTGGACAGAAAAGAGGGGATGATGGCTGTGTCATAAAAACCCCAGGAGGTGTGATTGCTAATAAAATCAACTGGATGGATACCAGTACTATTAGAGAGTTAGAATTAGCAAACGACTTTAATGAGATAATTAATGCCCTAGGCAACCAATTGCTAACAATGGGTATGAGCTCCATCAGCGGTAGTGGCCTTCTCGGTAATATTATACCAAAACCAAGTAGTGCCGCCGCTGATAACCAAGCTTATTTAGCTAGATTACAACAACAATTAGCGAGCCAGCCTAACACCGGAAATACCTCAGGGAACACAACTTTTGGTGGTACCGCTTCAGGAAACACTTCTAATCCTTTCATCAATCAAACTTTTACCAGCCAAACCTCAGCCTTGTCCACAATCGACTCTCAAATAACAATAGAAAGTAATTATCTATTAGCTCAAGTAAATATTAATAATTTACTAAACAACACTCAAAACATTTTTAACTCTTCCTTCTGTGATCAAACTACAGTCACCGGTATAAACAACCAAATTACCGGTGATTATGTTGGAGTGAGAGATTTGATATGGAATAAAAAAGATATTGCGACGGTTTCTAGTTCTACACAAAATAATATTTCAACCTTAATCTCCATCAGATCATCGGTGGCTGTAAGTACAAATGATTCTTATATAGACAGCCTTATACAGCCCCTAGACACCTTACCTACTCACTCAGCCACAAACGGTGTTGACTCGGTAGCCAGCTTTTCTTCCGGTGGAGACTATTATGAAAGTATTAAAAACTGGATTCAAAATAAAATAAATACAAACAGAACTTGCGTCGGTAATGTAAGTGCCTTAAGCAGTTGGGGGATACAATAATTAGCTTATAGCTATTTAGCTTGTAGCTTTTTAGTATAGAAAAAATATGGAGAAAATTAACAGTTATAAAGATCTGATTGTTTGGCAAAAATCAATGCGATTAGCATTAGAAACCTATAAACTAACTGAGAAACTCCCAAAGGAAGAAATTTACGGTCTGACTTCTCAAATGCGACGATGTGCTGTCTCCATTCCGTCAAATATCGCTGAAGGGAGAAGACGCGGAAGTCGAAAAGAACTTGAAAGATTTTTTATTATTGCTTATGGTTCTGGCGCCGAACTAGAAACTCAAGTAGAACTGCTTAAACAACTACCTTTTGGAAACAAATTAGGTTATAATAATATAGATAGTTTGTTATCCGAAGTTATAAGGATGATTAATAAAATGCTGTCTAGTCTTCGAAACTCCGGTCTAACAAGCTAATCAAGCTACGAGCTAAAAAGCAAAAAGTTTCCGTTAAGTTTTATATAGATAAATGAATAAATTATTTAAAAAAACAATCCTTATCTCTCTCCTAGCTATTTTCCTCTGGGGTGGGGTTGGTTTTGATTTTGAAAAAAGCAGGGTGAAGGATTTATTTTTAGTAAAATCTGCACTTGCATCAAAGGAGTCTGATGCAATTATTGACGCGCACAAGACAGCTTGCGGTAAATTAACCGGTGATGCTTATGATGATTGTAGTAACCCTTTTATAGAGCAGCTCGAGCAGCAACAGAAGATAGAAGAGAAAGATTATATTCCTTCTTCGATGACGGGGGAAATAATAAAAAATATGTGGTACTTCACAAAGCACCCAGGTGAGGGTTTAGCTTTGACATTGGATGCAACTAATGACTTACTAAAAAGTGCGGCACAAAAAGCATTTGCGTCTATTCTATATTTAATACTATTACTAGCCAATTCTTTAGTAGCTTTATCTGGTAATTTATTTGATTTAAGTGTTGAATATTCAATACTAAAAATTAGTACTTACACAGGAATACTTGAATCAATAAACACAGTTTGGGCTACAGTTAGAGATATATTTAATATTACTTTTATCTTTGTTCTCCTTTGGTTATCAATAAAAACAATTATAGGTATTGCCGGTATAAACACAAAAAAAATGCTCGCGAGTGTGGTAATAGCGGCGTTACTCATTAATTTTAGTTTATTTATTACTCGTGTAATTATAGATGCCGGGAACTATGTGGCTGTCGCTGTATATAATCAAGTTCTAAATGATGTTCCAAGCATAAATGGAAAAAAACATATCAGTTCGTCAATAATGGATGGTCTTAAACTATCTACGCTGTATAAAACAACAGATAAAACAACAGAATCTCCAACAGACAGTAATTCTGTAATTTTTATGGTAATAAAAATTATTTTGGCTTTTATTGTTGCTTGGGTATTTTTTATGGCCTCTTTTCTTTTTGTTGGAAGAATAGTAACTTTTTTTATTTTAATGTCCCTTGCACCTATTGGTTTTGTGGGGGATATAATTCCTTATCTTAAACCACATGCTAAAAAATGGTGGGATACACTTTTTGACCAATCATTAGTTGCGCCAGTTTTTCTTATTTTTATGTTAATACTAGTGAAAATATCCAGTACTGGATCTTTTTTAATAGATGGCGCAACTAGCACAGCAATACCAGTTGGAACTTATTTTAATTTTGCGGTTATAGTTGCTTTAATGATAACTGCAGTAAAAGTTACAAAAAAACTAAGCGGAGAAGTTGGTGGTACACTTACATCCTTTGGGGTTGGAGTTGTTGGGGCAGGCATTGGATTAGCGACCGGTGGTATGGCCTCTATTGCTAGAAGAACGATAGGAAAAGGAGCAATGGATATAGCAAACAACCAAGAATTAAAAGATAGAGCAGCCAGAGGTGATGTAGGAGCTAGACTAAAATTGGCTGCTGCCCAACGTGTTTCTACAAGTAGTTTTGATATTAGAAACACAAAGGCTGGCGGTCTAATCAAGAAAACAGGGATTGATATAAATAAAGGTATTGGGCCAAAAAAAGGAGGTTTTGCTGAAACAGTTGAAACTGCTGAGAAAAAAGCAGAGAAAGAGTCAAAATTTATGATTAAAGGTATTGAAGCAACGCCAGGTGAGATTAGTACTGGAGTAAGGAGGAGACGAGATGAACTAGCTGAAGATAGAAGTGAGCTTGCCCGACTTAATAATCTAACAACTAGATCAGTTCTGGATGAACGAAAAATGAAGGGTCTTAAAGAAAAAATAGACTCTCATAAAGATTTGGATGATCAAGGAATGGAGAAAAAGATAAAAGGAGAGATAGAAGCCAAAAAGAAGGAAGAGAGACTAACAAATCTTGCCAACAGAGAAGAAAATAAAATTGTAAACAAAATAACAGGAACAGGAAAAGAGAAAGCAGCTAAAATACGAAAAGCGATTAAAGAAAAGAGTGGGGCGGAAAAACTTGAAGATGCGGTAAAGCAAGCAGCAAAAGAACAAAGTGAAAAGACTCCGGAAGAAAACCAGACCAGTAAAAGAGGTACTGGTGGAACAAGTGGTGGTGCCGGGGGGAGTACTGGAAACACTGGTGGAACAAGTGAGGGAAGCAGAGGAGGTGGTGCTAGCGGTGGCACTCCAAGTAGAGGAGCTGGAGGAGGTGGCGCTGGAGGAACACCGTAAAGTTAATAGTTAAAACAATATGGATCAAGACAATGAAACACAAAAAATAATAGCTGAGCAAATGAAAGTGTTACCAAAAGATTTGGTAAACGCGATTATTTCTGTAGATTACAAAACTAAACTTCAGGAAATTACCAAAAGGCAGAGGCTTTTGATTGATCAAGCCGGTAAACTTGAGATGGAAACAACTTTAGTGATGATCGGGTTGGAGCCCCTGGCCGACTATACAAATAATCTGCAAAGAGAGCTCGGGGTTACATCTGTTCGAGCCAGGGAAATTGCGATGGATGTCAGCGAAAATATTTTTAAACCTATCCGAAGCTCTCTACAAAAAATGAATACTGAACAGGAAGATGAAGAGAATTTTAATGGGCGAAATGATATTGAAACAACGGACAAGGAACAAACTATTGCTACCGAAACAGACCTAGACCGCGATCAAATTTTAAATGAAATTGAAAATCCTTCTATTATTGGTCAAGAAAAAAAAATAGCATCAGAGGATCTTTCTATCTGGACGCCAAAAGAAATTGAGACACTCCCTGGTCAAGAGGTAAGGGAAGTGAAGAATATTCCTGTTATTAAACCAGACCTTGTTCAAGCTAAAATGACCGGCACAACCTTTGCCCCTAAACAAGTCGTGGATATCAAATCGGACAGTAAACTTCCAGAAATACCTGCCCGACCTTCAGCTGAAGGCGGGGAAAAGAAGAGACCATCGAGTGGAGTAGATCCGTATAGAGAAGAGATTAAGTAGCTTGTTAGCTAGTTAGGAAAAACAAACCTAAAAAGCTACGAGCTAATCAGCTAAAAAGCTAATAAAATGAGATTTCAAGTTCCACAATTTATTGAGATAGAAGATAAAATTTTTGGTCCCTTAACCATCAAACAGTTTATTTACATTGCTGGCGGGGCGGGTTTTTGTTTTATCCTTTTTCGTTTTCTTCCTTTGATAATAGTCATTCCTTTAGGAGTAGTAGTCTTGGGTGCCTCTCTGGCTCTGGCTTTTTATTCCATAAACGGAAAACCATTACTAAACATTGCTCAAAGTGCTTTTGGTTATTTTTTTTCCAGTAAATTATATCTGTGGAAAAAAACAGATAAATCTCCGGAAAAAGCAGTGAAAACCCCCGTGGGGCTCCCCGGCCAAACACCCATTTACGTACCAAAATTATCCCAAAGTAAGTTACATGATTTAACTTGGAGTTTGGATATAAAAGAAAGTTTAAATCCGGTGACGAGAGAGGAGAAGGAGTAATGAAATCAGACACTAAGTGCAGAGACCTCAAAGACACCTAGTGTCTGATTACCAGATAAGTTATAATATAAAATGTTATGGCCATATCAAAAACCACTCAACAATTTGTTCCCGTTAAAGAAGTCCGTGATGGAATCATCATTATGAAAGACGGCTCCATGCGAGCAATTATTCTATCTTCCTCTTTAAACCTAGCTCTTAAATCAGCTGATGAACAAGAGGCAATCATTTTTCAATTTCAAAACTTCCTAAACTCCCTGGATTTTTCAATCCAAATTTCTGTTCAATCAAGGGAGTTAGATATCCGTCCATATTTAGCAACTCTAGAAAAAAGATATAATGACGAATTAAATGATTTGCTGAAAATCCAAATCCGGGAATATATACAGTTCGTCAGAAGCTTCACGGAAAACCAAAACATAATGTCTAAGACTTTCTTTATTGTTGTTCCATTTAACCCAACCATTTTAAACACTGGTAAAGATACGGGCCTCGGTCGCTTTTTACCTAATACCAATGATAAAACCAAGAAGGGGGAGAAAACTGATAATTTTGAAGAAAACCGAACTCAATTGGAACAGAGAGTCTCCATTATTCAGCAAGGTTTAATTCGTTGTGGCATCAGAAGTGTGAGTCTTGGTACAGAAGAAACAATTGAGCTCTTTTATAAATTATTTAACCCCGGTGATACGGAAAAACCAATTAAACTTTAAAACAAAATGGGAATATTTGATTTTTTAAAAAAGAAAAAAGAAGCTGAACCGGAACTGACCTCTTTCCTGCCTCAGGAAATTTATGAGTCTGGAGTTTTGGAGTTGCAAGATATTATTGCTCCCTCTGCTTTAAAAATTACTCCTAATCAAATAAATTTGGGTGAGAAGATTGCCAGAACCTTTTTTGTTATTTCTTACCCCCGTTTCCTGTCAGAAAGCTGGTTCTCCCCGATTATAAACCTTGATAAAATTTTTAATGTATCTATTTTTATCCACCCGATTGAAACCGCCAAAATCCTCCGCCAATTTCAAAAAAAGGTGGCTGAGGTCCAAAGCCAGATTAACCAAAGAGAAAGCCGGGGATTAGTGCGCGACCCGATGCTTGATACTGCTTATCAGGACCTGGAATCCTTAAGAGATAACCTCCAACAAGCCCAAGAAAAGCTCTTTGATGTCGGCGTTTATATCACTCTTTATGGCGACAATGAAAGCGAGCTCGATAAACTAGAGTCCGAAGTAAAGTCTATTTTGGAATCCAAACTAGTTTACCTCAAGCCGGCTTTGTTCCAACAAGAACAGGGTTATAAAAGCATCTTACCAATTGCTGACGACGAGCTTGGTATTCATTCTAAATTAAATTCCTCACCTTTATCCAGTATCTTTCCTTTTGTCTCTTTTGATTTAACTTCGGACAAGGGAATCCTTTATGGTATTAACCGCCATAATAACAGTCTGGTTCTTTTTGATAGATTTTCTTTAGATAACTATAATTCTGTCACCTTTGCTAAATCTGGTTCAGGTAAAAGTTATGCTACAAAACTAGAAATTTTACGTTCGTTAATGTTTGATACTGAAGTGATTGTAATTGATCCAGAAAAAGAATATCAGTTCCTATCAGAAGCTGTTGGTGGTAAAAATTTTAATATTTCCCTAAATTCCACTAACCATATTAACCCATTTGACCTTCCTTTTTCCCGTGAAGACGAATCAGGGGCTGATATTCTACGTTCAAATATTATTAACTTGGTGGGGCTTTTCAGAATTATGTTTGGTGGCCTTACTCCTGAAGAAGATGCGATTGTGGACCGCGCTATTAGTGAAACCTACGCTTTGAAAGATATTACGCCGGAATCAGACTTTGCTAGTTTAGAACCACCTTTATTATCAGACTTTGAACTTGTGCTCTCCGGAATGGAGGGGGCAGAAGGATTGGTTCAAAAGCTTTCTAAATACACCAGAGGTTCTTGGGCAGGTTTTATCAATAAACCTACTAATGTAGATATCAATGCCAAATTTGTGGTCTTTTCTATTCGTGATATGGAAGACGAGCTAAAACCAGTGGCCATGTATATTATTACTCACTATATCTGGACGGCTGTCAGACGAGAAAAAAAGAAGAGGTTACTGGTAATTGATGAAGCTTGGTGGATGATGAAATCAGAAGATACCGCCTCCTTCCTCTTTAGTATGGCTAAAAGAGGTAGAAAATACTGGCTCGGTCTCGCTACTATTACGCAAGATGTGGATGACTTTTTAAGTTCACCTTATGGTCTGCCGATTGTGACCAACTCTTCTATCCAAATCCTATTAAAACAATCTCCTTCCACTGTAGATAATCTACAAAGGGTATTTAATCTAACCGATGAAGAAAAATTTTTGCTTCTAGAGTCTGATGTGGGGGAAGGTCTCTTCTTTGTCGGCCAAAAGCATGTGGCTATCAAAGTAATAGCTTCATATACCGAGGACCAGATTATTACTTCTGACCCATCACAACTTTTGTCTATAAAAAGGGCGAGGGAAGAGCTAAACGCTAGTGAATAATATTTGTTTCATCAACATTATTTTTGTGCTATAATTTTAAATAGTATGAATACAAAGAAAATTATTAATTATCTACTGATTCTGACTTTTTTTGTTATTCTTTGCCCTTTTATATCTTTTGGACAAACTACTCCAGATGGTAATTTTTTAGAACTAAGCACCTCTCCAACAAACCCTGAGCCAGGACAAAACGTCAAAGTAACTTTAGCAAGTTATTATTATGACCTAAACCGAATAAAAATAACTTGGCTAATAGATGGACAAATTAAAAAATCTGATTTAGGTTTAAGAGAATATAGTACTGAAGCGGGTAGGAATGGTCAAAAAACTACCATTACAGCGAAAGTTGAAACAACTGATGGTATAAAGGAAATATCAACCTCTTTTATTCCTTCCGTGGTTGATCTAATATATGAATCTCTGGCTTACACTCCACCTTTTTACAAAGGTAGGGCTCTAAACACTAATCAAGGAGTAGTATTAGTCACTGCTATCCCAGAGTTCATAAACACCACTGGTAACAAAATATCAGCTCAAAATATAATTTATTCCTGGAAAAAAGATGGTAAAGTACAGCAATCCGCCTCTGGAGTAGGGAAAAATGTTTTTGTTTTTAATGGAACAATACCAATAAGAGATGCTACTATTGAGGTGACCGCTTCCTCACCAGACAGTACTATCTATGCTACAAAAAAAGTTACTATTCCAAACTCTTCACCTAAAATAATCTTCTATGAAAATAACCCTATTTATGGAATTATGATGAATAGAGCAATAACTAACCCAGTACAAATGTTTCAGGATGAATTTAGCGTAATTGCTATTCCTTATTTTTTTAGTGTTAATTATCCTACCACTCCTGACTTAGACTATGTTTGGAGTATGAATAATAAAGTTGTGGATAACCAAGCTCAAAAAAATATCTTCACCAGTAGAATCGATGCCCCAGGCTCTGGTATTGCAAATATTGGTTTAAAAATTAACAACAATGTCCGTATTTTTCAATTTACTGATAGTAGTTACAATATAAATTTTTACAAACAATAATGGTTCGATATTCTCACCACTAGAATGAAAAACTTTTTATACAAAAAAATATCTCTTCTCTCTATCGGAATGTTACTTTGGAAATTTTTGGTATTACCGATAAAATCTTTTGCTCTTGACTATGCACCACTAGAAAATGGGGTTTTTAATAATTTTAATACTGGGGTTGACCAATCTTCCGGACAATTAGGTGTATTTCTAGGGCAAGCTTTTCAGTTTGGTCTAGCCCTTGCAGCCGCTCTATCTATTATAATGATTGTCTGGGGCGGGGTAAAAATAATGCTTACAGAATCTGTTTTTGAGAAGGATAATGGTAAAGAAAAGATTAAAAACGCTATTTTTGGCTTACTTTTGGCTTTAGCTTCATGGTTAATACTCTTTATCATTAATCCTGAAATATTAAATTTTAAATTATAAAAAACTTATGATGTCAAAACAAACGGCTATAATACTAATCCTCGTTGTCTTCCTTGGTGCTCTGGGGGCTTTAATATATTTTTATTTTTCGTTTAATGCCTTCAAACCAACTGTAATAACCCCCGTCCAGATAGATACTGGGGTCTATGACCCTTTTGGCACAATAACTTCAAATACCCCAGTCCCAGCTACAGACGCCCCTATAATCGATGCTATACCTCAAGTGGTTTCTATAAACAAACTCCGCCAAATATCCACCGACCCTATCTCTGGCTTCTCTGTTATAGAAGACACTAAAAACCAAAGAACAAATGTTCATTACATATTGAGAGCAAACGGTAATATTTATGAGGTTTATACAAATTCGCTAGAAGTAAAGAGACTTTCTGTAACAACTATTCCTAAAGTTTATGAGTCAGTGTGGTTACCAAATGGTACAAATTTAATAATCAGATATTTACAAGATATTACAAATAATATTCAAACTTTCTCTGTAAAAATAAATCCCGCTACCACTACCTTAAATGAATTTGAAGGGGGAGTAGATGGTAATCACCTAACAGAAAATATTGCTACTCTGTCAATAAACCCAGCTGGGGATAAAATATTTTATCTGACAAATAGTTTAAATGGTGCTACTGGTTATATTTCTAAGCCCGATGGCCTTAATAAAAAAGTTTTATTTGAATCACCATTGATTGAGTGGACTGTGTCTTGGCCAAAAGAAAGTACTATCACCTTTACCACAAAACCTTCTGCTGGTGTCCTTGGTTTCTTATATTTCTTAAACAGCCAAACCGGATCATTTTCTCGTATTCTTGGTAATATAAATGGTTTAACAACCAAAACAAACGATGCGTCCACTGAAGTTTTATATTCTGACAGTATTAGAAATACCCCTAGAATATATCTTTATAATATTAAAAATGGTGAGGGGAAATTATTACCTTGGAACACTCTGCCGGAAAAGTGTCTCTGGAGCAATACTGATGACAAAATAGTGTATTGTGCTGTGCCTAATACCTTCCCAATGGGGGATTATCCAGACGCTTGGTACCAGGGATTAGTTAATTTTAGTGACAGTATTTGGTCAATAAACACTGATACTATGTCAGCTACTTTGGTTTATGATATTAATAAAGAATCAAACAATAAAATTGACGCTATGAATTTGCAATTAGACAAAAATGATAACTATTTATTCTTTATGAATAAAACAGACTTAAGTTTTTGGAGTCTAAAACTTAAATAGCTAGATATTTTACGTTCACCCTCCTTTCTCTTCCCACACCAACTGATTCAGTGCTTATATCTTCCTGTCCAGAAGCTAAAGTGCTATGGACCACCATTCTTTCATAAGAAGACATTGGTTCCATCAGCACATCAGTTTTTAAGCTTCTTGCCTCTTCTGCGGCGTTAAGAGCTTTCATTTTTATTTTAGCGTCAATTTTTGACTGCAAATCATTAATATCGATAGTGCATTTGAAATTTTCTTCTCCTGGTAAAGAATTCCTATTAAAAATTCTCTTTAAAAGATAGACTAAATCTTTATTTATTTCCTCCCGCTCACCAGAAACTTTTTCAAACTCTACGCTTTTAACAGTAAAAACATGACCCCTTTTTTCATTTAGAGTGTAGGAAATTGACTCAGTTGGGCAACCTATTAAATTAAAAACTTCTTCTATTATTTTTTTTGCTTTTTCTGTATCCATATATTTTTATATTATTTTTCTAAATTTATTTTCTTTCTCATATAAATCTCCTGACCGATAGCAAAAAGGCTAGAAGTAATAAGATAAAGAGAAATTAATGATGCAAAGCTTCGGGCGATAAAGAACATAAACACTGGTAGAACGTACTTCATCTGCATACTCATACTTTTTGCCAATTCGTCTTGAAAAGACGGGTTTTTACCATCTTTTGGCACTTTTTTATTGGCCGGCATTGTAAACTTAATTTGAAAGTACTGTCCTAAACCAACCATAATTGCTAGTATAGTGTTTTTTTCTGTTATGTCAAAAAGGCCCAGGAAGACTTTGTTTATATAATCCGGCGCTGGAATAAAAGAATATAATAATTCTGTATTAATACTTACTAGTCCCTCTTTATAAAAAATCATATAAAGAGCGATCAGAATAGGTAGCTGGATTAAAGCTAAAAGTATACCAGAAAAAGGGTTGATCCCTCTTTTTTTATATAACTCCATTGTTTTTAAAGCCTGCTCTTGCTTATTATCCTTATATTTTAACTTAATCTCATCTATTTCTGGCTGAATTTTCTTCATCTCTATTTGGCCCTTAACAGATTTTTGGGATAATGGAAAAAGAACAAGCTTAATTATTATTGTAAACAAAATGACAACAACCCCGGCATCAAACCAGGGGAAAACACCCACAAGGCCAATAAAACCATTGTAAAGTGGCTGATATAAAATCGTATGGAAAAAACTTGAAATCATTTGGTGAGTATACCTTAAAACTCAACCTTATTCAACATCCCACTTTTTGATAGTAATTCAAAAATTTCTCTTTTAACTTCTTTGTGGGGAATAGCAGTAACTTCCTTCTTACAAAAAATAATAACAGAGAAACCCGGTTTAGATTTTAAGTAACCTTCTTCTATAACTGAGCTTATTTTCCTTTTACTAGCATGCCTCCCAACAGAAGTTTTTTGGACTTTACTTGACACTACAATAGAAAAAAGACTTGGTTTTTCATCCTTTCTGTCCAAATAACGTAAATAGAAATTTTCTCCGTACAAATAAACCCCATTTTTCATTATTTTAGTGAAAAAATCTTTCTTTACTCTTCTGTTAGTAGGTAACATAATATATTCCTATATCAAAAAGAGGGGTTTAGACGGTGCTTAAACGCTTTCGCCCCTTCTGTCGTCTTTTACTTAACACTCTTTTCCCATAAGATGTCCGGCTCCTAGATAAAAAACCGTGCTTTTTAGCTCTCTTCTTCTTTTTTGGTTTATATGTAAATGACATAATAAAAAGAGTATAGTTTATTTATTGGAAAACGTCAAATGCTCCGCGCAAAAAAGTTTTCCACCATTTTTCAACAACATATGAACATTTAGAGGCCTTTTCCACAACTTTTACATTTTATATTTCAGTATATAATCTATTGAGTATGACAGAGGAAAATAAAAAACTATGGCAAAGTGTTCTGTCTGAAATAGAGCTATCTATTTCAAAAGCTAATTTTAATATGTGGTTTAAAGACACTTTTATTAGTAAACAAGGAGAGGGGACGGTTTTTGTTGGTGTTCCAAATGTTTTTGTTAAAGATTGGTTGATTAATAAATATCATAAAAACATATTAAAAAGTTTGAGAGATTTTGGCGAACACATTCATGCTGTTGAATACTTGGTTATAAAAAACGAAACAAAAAAGGAAGAGATAAAAGGTGGGGGCGAATCAAACAACCATAGCGAGTTACCTTTGCAAGATTTTTATATTAACAAAGATGATAATCTTAATTCTAAATACACTTTTGAAACCTTCGTGGTTGGCCCGTTTAACGAGCTAGCTTACACAGCCGCTCAGGCTATAATAAAAAGAACGGCAATTTATAATCCTTTGTTTGTTTACGGTAGTACTGGACATGGAAAAACTCATCTTATCCAGGCGGTAGGTAATCATATTAAAACAAACACTCAAAACAAAAAGGTTTATTACTTAACATCAGAAAAATTTACCTTAGACCTAATGAACTCTATTTCTTCTGGTACCGCTAACCAGTTTAAAGAAAAATACAGAAAATATGACCTTTTAATAGTAGATGATATTCAATTTTTTGCTGGCAAACAAAAAACCGAGGAGGAGTTTTTCCATTTATTTAACAGTTTTTATGATAACAATAAACAAATTATTTTTTCCTCAGACAAGCACCCAAACTTCATCAACGGTTTGGAAGACCGCCTAAAATCAAGGCTTAATTCTGGTATGATTGTGGAAATACCTAGCCCAGACCTGGAATCACGTATCCAAATTTTTAAGTCTAAGTCAGGAATGTTAAATTTTTCCTTGTCTAATGAAATTATTGAATATCTTGCTTCCTCCATAGAAGGGAATATTAGAGAGCTTGAGGGGGTATTAAACTCCATAATTTGTCAGTCCAAATTAAAAGGGCGTGACCTTACTATTACTGAGATTAAAGACTTGATTAAGAACAACCTTAAACCAAAGAAAAATGCCTCAATTAAAGATGTTATAAAAATAATTGCTGAATTTTATGGTATTACAGAAAATGAAATCTATGAAAAAACAAGAAAAAAGGAGGTGGTAAAACCAAGGCAAATAATAATGTATTTATTACGCGAGGATTTTGATGTTTCTTACCCAACAATAGGTGAAAAGTTGGGTGGAAAAGACCACACCACAGTGATGCACTCTTATGAAAAAGTTAAGGAAGAATTAAAAACCAACTCAAACCTAACCAGAGAGCTTAGTCAGATAAGATCAATGATAACTTAAACAAAAACTGTGGAAAAAAGAAGGATTAAGTGTTAAAAAAACCTTAATAAAAAAATATAATACAAAAAAAATATAAAAGATGAAATAAATAATAAATCTTTATTAACAAGTTTAAAAAAGGAAAAAATAAAATAATCATTATAAACAAGAGTAAATGTATTTATCCACTTATCCACCAATCTAATAATAACCTTTAATATTTAATAAAAAAGAAAAATGAAAGCCGAGTGTATAAAAGAAAAAATTTGTTCTGCGGTTTCTAAAATAGATAAAGTAACTGGTAAAAATATGACGCTACCAATACTTTCTTGTATATTAATTGAAGCAAAAGGGAATTTTCTAATATTAAAAGCTACGAATCTTGATTTAGGTATAGAGATAAAAATTTCTGCTAAAATATTAAAAGAAGGTAAGGTGGCTGTTCCAGGGGCGGTATTAAATAGTTTTTTAACAAATTTATCTGGGGACAATAATTTAATAATAGAGGAAAAAGAAGGAAATTTACATCTTTTAAGTTCTAATACTCAAACAACGATAAAAAGCTTCCCTTCTGATGATTTTCCAACAATACCAAAGGTTTTAGATGGTCAAAATCATGAAATAAACACAAGGGATTTTGTTAAGGGATTAAAGTCTGTTTGGTATAGTGCTTCTTTATCAAGTATTAAACCAGAACTATCTAGTATTTATATATACTCTAAAAACGAAGGTTTGTGTTTTGTGGCAACAGACTCTTTTCGGTTAGCAGAGAAAAAAATTAAATTTAAAAAAAGTGGTGAAATAGAACAAATTCTCATCCCGTTTAAAAATGTTGTTGAGTTGCTAAAAATAATAAATGAAGAGAAAGAGGATATTGAGGTTAATCTTTCAAAAAACCAAATATCTTTCAGTTACAATGGCATTTATATTGTTTCTCGGGTGATAGACGGGGTTTTTCCAGATTATCAACAGATTATAGCTAAAGAATTTAAAACAGAGGTTATTATCTTAAAACAAGACCTTATAAATACCTTAAAGCTATCAAATATTTTTTCTGATAATTTTAATCAGATCACTATTAGTGTTATTCCTAAAGAAAAAACACTAGAAATAAAAACAAAAAATTCGGATGTTGGTGAAAACATAAATAAACTTAATGCCACTATTTCTGGTGAGGCAATAGAAATTAATTTTAATTATAAATATATAATTGACTGTTTTCAGTCTATTGATTCTGACACAGTTTCTCTCTCTTTTAATGGTTTAAATAAACCAATGGTAATTAAAGGGGTGTCAGACAATAGCTTTACTTATCTAGTAATGCCAATGAATAGATAGTTATGTTTAATATTTCTCAATACCTAGAGAAGTTTAAAAATATTGGTGGAGCAGAAAGATTTTTAAAAGAAACTCTTATTTTTTTAATCAATAAAGAGGTAGGGGTAGAAGTAAGGCCTGAAGATATTATTTTAAAGAATGGAGAAGTAATAATTAAGGTTTCTCCAGCCATTAAAAATGCAATCTTTATAAAAAAAGAGAAGATTATAAAAAAAATAGAAGAAAAATTCGGAAGGAAGGTAAGTGAGATAAGGTAGAAATATATTATTCTAGAACACCAAAAATAACCTCAGACTGGCTTTTGTTATAAATAGAGTCAGTCGCAACTATTTTTAGGGTATTTTGTGAATTAATTGAATTTATATCAGAAGGGGTGAAGGAGAAAAGGAAAGGGGCGACAGAAGAATAACCTATATAGTTATTGTTTACATAAAAATCTAATTTCGATATTTGATAAGTGCTTTGATACGAGACCTGGATGGTTATTTTTTGATTATGATCAAACATTGAATTTTTTCCCGGAGTAATTATGTTTATAATAGGACTTCTAGTTACTGTGTGAATATCATCATAATTTGTTGGTTTGACAGGGGTGGGTAAATATTGAGTTTTAAGCCACTGTTGTACAGGGTATTCCCAATGAGAGAACTGGCGATCATCACCTGGATTTTCTGGCACGGGACCATGAGGATCATTTTTATCTACCCAATATAGAATCTCATGAACATTTGGAATGTAGACATCTTTTTTGGTTTCTGCCGGAGTTAAATTTGTAGCTAATTTTCCTGAAATTTTATCAATCGTAAAATAATCATAACCCTGCCAAACACCACGGAAGACAGGCTTTATTTCTTGAGATGTTGGTTCTGGGGGAGAGAAATACTCTTTTGGAAAAGAAGGTAGGGCCTCATTCATAAAGGCTCGCCATAACGGGGCAATAACCATGCCAGCCACCTTTTTATCAATTGGAGAGTTATTATTATTTCCACCCCAAGCACCAACCACTAGATTGGGAGTATATCCCACAATCCATACATCTCTAAAATCGTTTGTAGTACCTGTTTTTGCCGCTACAGGGCGGTCAGCAAAATAAAGTGGGGAATTGTTACCATAGGCGGGAATTCTGGCCACATTATCAGATAATATATCTGATATTTTATTAGCACTTTCCTCTGATAATACACGTTCTGGATTATAAGATGTTTCTTCTAAGATTTCTCCCTTACTATTTTCTATTTTTAAAATAGAAACATAAGGGTTTCTTATTCCAGCATTGGCAAATACGCCATAGGCGCTGGTAAGTTCAAGGGGGGAGACTTCCCCACCACCAAGAACGAGAGTTAGACCATATTGGTTGGCATCACCTAGGCTACTAATTCCCATATTTCTAGCTGTGTTTAGAGAATCTTTTATTCCCGCTAAATATAGCAATTTTATTGATGGTATGTTTCTTGATTGAGCTAAGGCCTCCCTCAGTGTAATTGGCCCTAAATATTTACTATCATAGTTTTCTGGCATATAACAATCATCCGGATTAGTATCCCCAAGCGGTTTACCTTTTGGATCACAAGTGGTTTGAAACTCCGTAGGTAAATCAAATAGAATTGTTTCTGGGGTGTAACCTTTATTAAAAGCTGTAGCATACACGAAAGGTTTAAAGGTAGAACCAGGTTGTCTGTGGGCTAGGGTGACGTTAAAATTTCCATCAATCTCTTTGTCAAAATAGTCTCGTGAGCCAACCATTGTGAGTATCTGTCCGTTTTTAGGATCAATAGCTACCAAAGCAGCATTTTCTGCATTAAAATTTATTTTATTTTCAAAAGCATATTTTTTTACTGTCTCTTCAGCCTTGGCTTGTAAACTATAATCAAGGGTAGTGATAACTTTTAACCCATCTTCTCTGATTGATTTGTCACCATACTTATTTTCTAAATATTGTCTAATAAAATCAACAAAGTGTGGCGCTTTTATACTGTTAGCTTGCTTTTGTTGAAAAACAACGATTTCTTTTTTTGCTTTCTGATATTCAGTATCAGTTATTAATTTATTTTCAAGCATCCTGTCTAACACTAAATTTTTTCTGGCATCTAATTTGTCTTTGTTATTTCCATAGGGTGAGTAATAAGTTGGTGCATTTGGAATGGCGGCCAGGTAAGCTGATTCAGCTAGAGTAGTGCTAGCCGCCTTTTTCCCAAAAAAAGTCTGAGCGGCTTCTTCCACGCCATAAATACTTCCTCCGTAAGGACTTTCATTTAGGTAGATTGCTAATATTTCATTCTTAGTCATCACCTGCTCAAGTTTAATTGCTAGAAACCACTCTTTTAATTTTCTAGAGACGGCCTTTTTTGAAGTTAAAAGTGAATTTTTTATTACTTGTTGGGTGATGGTAGATCCCCCTTGGCTATAACTAGCTCCAGTTAGGTTTGTTAAAACTGCTCGAATTATGGCTTTAATTTCTATTCCGCCATGAGTATAAAAGCCAACATCCTCAATGGCGATGGCGGCATTTTTAATATAAGTTGATATTTGGTCGAAAGGGACCACTTTTCGTTTTAAATTTTGATTAAGGTCAAAAAGAAGAATTTCTCCAGTGCGGTCATATATTTTAGTACTTTGAGAGACCGAGCGTTCCTCAAAAGATTTTAGATCTGGCATTTTGAAGGTGGAAATCCAAAAGGTAATAATACCAAGGCCTATAAAGCCCAAACTAAAGATATAGATGAGGATTTTTTTATAATGCCTTTTTGCTCGGTGCATAAGTTTTACTATTATAACACAAAACTGGGACAAAATAAGAAAAATATGATAGATTTTATAGATGAAAATAAACACTGATCCAAAGAAAATAGAGGAGTTTTTAACTCGAGGAATTGAAAATATTTATCCAAACGTGGATTTTTTAAGAAAAAAACTTTTGTCTGGTGAGCGACAAACGGTGTATTTAGGGATTGATCCAACCGGGCCGACTTTGCATATGGGAACAGCAGTTGTTTTAAAGAAGTTGCGTGATTTGCAAAATCTTGGTCACAAGATAATTCTTTTGATTGGAGATTTCACCGCAATGATCGGGGACCCAGATAAATTATCTGTTAGAAAACCACAGACCAGAAAAGAAGTACTAGCAAATGCCAAGGATTACAAAAAACAAGCATCAAGATTTTTAGATTTTGGTTTTGGTGGGGCGGAATTTAAATATAATTCCAAATGGCTTGGAAAAATGAATTTTGAGGGTGTTTTAAATCTAGCTTCCAAAATGACAGTAGATCAAATATTGAAGAGAGATATGTTTCAAGAGAGAATAAGACAGGGCCGGCCGGTTTATATTCATGAGTTTATGTATCCTTTGATGCAGGGGTACGATAGTATTGTTATGAATGTTGATGGTGAAATTGGTGGAAACGATCAAATGTTTAATATGCTTGTTGGCCGTGATTTAATGAAAGAGGTATTAAATAAAGAAAAATTTGTGATAGTTACTAAATTATTAGTTGATCCAAACGGGGCAAAAATGGGTAAAACTACTGGAAATATGATTACTATGAAAGATAATGGTTCCGAGATGTTCGGTAAAGTAATGAGTTGGACAGATGGGATGATACTGCCAGGTTTTGAAATCAGCACAGATGTATC
>JBFZBC010000015.1:0-3867 GCA_041308645.1 bacterium | reverse complement strand
CATCAACTCAGTTCTAACATCATCCAGTACTCCGCACATTATAAATTAACGCCGATGAGGCGTTTTTATAATGTGCGCCGGAGCAAGCAATTTGAATTGCTTGCGTGTTGGACTCGAAAAGGTTCTCCCATAAAATTTAGAAATTTCTATTTCAAAATTTTGGGAAACCTGTACTGAAGCTGTAAGCTTCGAGAAATGTATTCATGATCCAACCCGGCGCACAAAAAATTTAACCTTGCAAAACAAGGTTATTTTTTGACTAAGGTAGGGATGCACGAACTAATTTATAATTATTGGAGGTGTGGAGTGAAATGTGGTATATTTTTAAAGTGCATAATGTAGAAACATTTGAAGATCTAGCCGAAATTGCTATTAAAATACTCAGAGAGTTAGACAAGTCTGGCAAACCTATAGTTCAGATATGTGGCCCTATATCTACTGGTGGTCTTGGTAGTTTAGAAAAAAATTTAACCCGTTTTGAAAAAGCAATAAAGACAGCAACCAAGAACGGTTTACAAGTATTTAATCAGGCCCCGTTTGAAGATACAATAAGGCGAATCTCGACAAAGTATCCTAAAACCAATGGATATTGTATGCCAATTTTAGATGTCTTTTATAAAAAAGTATTTGAATCTGGTTATATAAAAACTGCCTTATTTTTGCCTGACTGGCAAGGCTCTAAAGGTGCAACCTGGGAGAGAGAACTAGTTACAAGCCTTGGTATAGAAGTAAAAGAATATCCAGAGGCGTGGTTGTAATTTTTATTTACTTTTTTGTTTAAGTATGGTATTATTTAGAAATTATGAAAAATAATTTTTCAAAGACACATCAGGGACTACTTAGCCTCCTTATTAATGAAAGTTATGATTTCCTTGATAAAAAAATATTTGCAGAAAATGAATTACTTAAAATATCAAGTGTTATTTTAAACGAAAATGGATGCAATCAGAAAATAATTATTTCTAATTTGATAGATAAGATTTCATCTTATGGTAAGAATTATGATTGGAATGTTGCCAGTATACTACAACATCTGCCAGCCGATTTAGTAGTTGGTATTTTTAAGGAAATACAAAATATACCTAGGTTCCACAACTCAATTGGTTTGTCATGGGTTCTTGGCGAATTTAACCGCAAAGACCAATTTGTTGTCGATTTCTTATATTCAGTAATTAAATACAGCACAAACTCAGATGCTTGGTGGAGAGCCGCCTTTTCACTTGAGAACATTGGGGTGGAAGAAGCAGTGAACTTACTGAAAAGATCTCTTAAGGCAGATAAAATTAGAAGTTTAAAATATTATTTGGACAACCTACAAGATAAAAAATCAATAATTGGCGTACTGGTATTGAGTAATGTTGATAATACACAAAATATAATATATCCAAAAGTAAAAAAAATATTTTTACAAAAGAATACAACTGAGGTAATGATTAATTGCTGCTGGTTAGTTGGAAGATTAAATCTTGTTGATAAGGAAATTTTTGAGAAATTAAAAAAATTAGTTAAACACGATAATTATGAACTAAGGTATTATACCTTCTTTGCTCTACAAAATAGTGATGCGGAATTACTCAGGCCTTTTTTGGAAAAGGCTCTGTTTGATAAAGATCCTTTAATAAGGAAAATGGCATGTAGGTCAATGAGGAATATGGCCGAAGATGGGGCGCTAGAGAAATTATCATATATGTTAGATGAGGAGACTGATACATCGGTTATATCAGAAATATCAAAAACAATATATTTTCTAAAGAATCCTAATTTAAAAAAACAATTAAATCTAGAAATTAATTCACACAAAAATGAAAACGGCTTAATTATAGATGAATCCGACAAGTGGTATAAAGACTCCGCTATTTATAATATATTTTCTGAATCTGAAGATCCTGAAAATATATGTTTTGATCTTGTCTTGAGAAAACTAAAAGGTCACAAAATAATTAATCCTATTGATATAGCCACTGGTACAGGAAGAACCTTGTGGCAAATCTTAAAAAAAGCAGATTATCAAGGCCAAGTTTTTGCAGTAGATTTGAGTAAAAGCATGTGTGATTTTGTTGAGAAGAACATAAGAAGAGAAAGAAAATATGTCAATAAAGTTTCTATTATCAATTCAAGCATATTAAATCTGCCTAAAATAGTTAAAATTAAGTCAAATTTAATCATAAGCTCGTTTGGTTTTCCTAGTCATATTTCTAATCCTGAATTATGTATTAATGAACTGAAGGCTGTATACAAAATATTAAGAGACGACGGAATCTTTGTAACAATTGGCTGGGATGAGACTTTTAATGATGATCTAAACAATATGTGGTTTAAATATATTCCTGATAATATACGAGCAAAAGATTTTGACGAGTGGAGGAACATTAGATCTAGCGCAATATCTTCTCCTAGAAATTGTAAACTATCATGGTTCAAGAAAGGAATAATTGCTCCGTTGCAATTTTCTTCTCTAAAAGAGTCAGCCATGGTGATGGGTTATCTTTTTGGAAGGGACTCGGTCCAAAATATTATTTCTAAAAATCAAACAAGTTGGTCAATGTCAATGGGTATTACCTTAAATACTAAAAAGGATATAAAATTAATAATAGAAGAATATGAAAAAAGAAGTTGAAATTTTAGTTGAGGTCTTAGAGGGTAAAAAAACATCATTAAATAAGCTTAAATCACTTAAATTTTTGGGAAATAAAAAAACACTAGATATTTATTTTTTTGATCCAAAGAGAGAAGACCTTAAACCAGATATAAACGGTCAGCTGAAAAGATGTTTACGTGTTAGAAGTAAGGATGGAAAAAGTTCTGTCACTTATAAAATCGATCATTTCGACAAGGATGGAGTTTGGCTATATTCAGATGAATATGAGTCAGAGGTTTCTGATTATCTAAGAATAGGAGAAATTTTTAAAAAATTAGGTCTAAAGGAGTTAGTTAAAATTGAAAACACTAAATATACTTTTTCAAATAATAAATATGAAGTTGTGTTAGAAGACGTTAAGGGCTTAGGACTTTTTATGGAGGTGGAAAGAAATAAGGTTGGTAGTAAAGAGGACATTATTAAAGTTAAAGAGGAAATCTGGAACTGGATAAAATCTCTAGATATAAAAGTTAGTCTAGAATTAAAAATGGGTAAACCTGAGTTAATGTTAAGAAAACTTAATTCCTAGATATTTGACTTTTTCTATGGATGACATATAATCTATCCTAGAACAAAGAAGGGAGGTGTAAATTGAGTACTCTAATAGTAGTTAAGCCCGATTGGGCTATCAATGATTTGGTTCTTTCTGAAATAGACGAACTAATTTGTAGATATGGTTTGCGTGTAGTTTTCTCCCAGAGATTGCAAATGTCAAGCGATTTCTGGATGAAATTCTATTCTGGCCATATTGGATCTGATTATTTTGACGAAATGATCAGATGGATGTCTTCAGCACCCTCATTTTTTCTAGTTGTTGAGGGTAAAGATGTCCTGAACCTGGTTCGTTGGCAGATTATTGGTAGAAATGGAACAGGTTTAAGAGGTAAGTACCAATTGAGTGAGTTGAAAAATGTTGCTCATGCTTCTGACTCAGAAGATGCAGCAGCTAGGGAGATAGACTTCTTATACGGTTCCACGTTGGGATAAGCGCATCAGAAATGGTGCGCTTATTTTTATTAGTATATAGTGTCGTGGTGTAGGGGGTAGAACTACGTTACTAAATAAGCATACTTTGATAGGTTAGGTACATAAGGAATCACCTTACTTTTCATCAACTCAGTTCGAACATCTTCCAGTACTCCGCACATTATAAATTAACGCCGATGAGGCGTTTTTATAATGTGCGCCGGAGCAAGCAATTTGAATTGCTTGCGTGTTGGACTCGAAAA
>JBFZBC010000014.1:0-12162 GCA_041308645.1 bacterium | reverse complement strand
CGTTTAAAATATTCCAAATAAAAATTCTTGAGCTGATCACGCATCTCGATAGTCTTTTCTATCTTCTCCACCTGCTTCTTCAGGAATTTTAAATGCGGAGCTATCTCCCGGCGCAGGGACTCTACTTGCTTGATATTTTCCTCCGTCTTGGCGAGCTTTCTCTCACTGTCTTCTTTTTTATAATGATATATTTTCAGACCCAAAGCATCCTCAATCATCTCCCGGCGCTCACGAATGTTGGCATTCAAAATCTTGTCTGCCTCACCCTGAGAAATAATATGATGGCCGGAGGCACCAATATGTGCTGAGGCTAGTAACTCAATAATGTCTTTTAGTCTGACGGCAGAACCGTTTATAAAATATTCGCTGACGGAGTCACGGTGAATCACACGCTCAATAGACACTTCATCAAAATCAATATTAAACATCCGGCGCGAGTTATCAAAAACTACTTTAGCCGAAGCACGGTTTGCCCGTGGCGCCTCCTTACCACCATTAAAAATCAAATCCTCTACTCTCTTACCACGGAGAGATTTTATGGATTGTTCTCCTAATACAAAACGAAAAGCTTCCGCTACATTGGATTTTCCGGAGCCGTTTGGACCGACGATGGAGGAAATAGGTGTATTAAAATTAAGCGTTGCTTTTTTAGCAAATGATTTAAAACCAACCAGTTCAATACTTTTCAACATCCCAGTATTCTACCAAATTCTCCGTATAAATCCAAGAAAAATGGGTAATAAAAAAGAGCGCACCATTTCTGATGCGCTCGTACTTTCACTTATATGTCTTAATAGCCGGAAGCTTCAGCTTCCTTGATGGCCGTTTCGATGGTTTGCTGCCAAGCCTTGAGAAACTCCTCAGCAGTGGCACATTCCTTATCCTTTCCTGGATTCCGAAATGGTGGATAAAAATTAGGCGTACTGATTTTGAAACCTGCCTTATCGATTCCACACAAAGGAGAAATCATTATGAATTTTTCTCCTATATAATTCCAGAGCCCGGGATTGTGGCAACACGGACATGACCGAACCACCACGAGAGTCTTCAAAGACTGAAAACTCTCAAAATCATACACCATTGTACAAATCTGGTGCATGATTTTCCTGTTGTAACCCTTGGCCAGCTCTTCACAGGCGTACTCAAAACTCCAACCACTTCCAGCAAATGTAATATTCACAATTTACTCCTTCCGAGTATTGCTTATTTATTTAAGATAAAAGAACTACTTTTACTTCTAAATAAACAATAGCACAATAAAATATAAAGTCAAGATTAATATTCTACCAGTTTTTCACTTCAAGGGCTTTCTTAGCTGCATCTTGTTCCGCCTCTTGTTTGGACATACCGATACCTTCAGCCACCAATTCTTTATCCAGATAAACACCAATAGTAAAACGCTTGTCATGGTCTGGGCCTTCTTCTTTTAGACTTTTATATAACGGGGTGAGATTCACCTCTTCTTGTGCCTTTTCCTGGAACTTACTTTTGGAGTCAATCCAGCTTTTATCCGCAATAATTTTTTCTATCAGGTGGAAAAGATTCCGTGAAATAAAATATTTGGAAGCATCATAACCCTGGTCCAGATATATAGCACCGATAATAGCTTCCATAGTATTGGCCAGAATACTTTGGCGCGCCTTGCCGGTATCTTTGGCCTCGCCTTTGGAAAGCAGGAGAAAATCATTGACGTTTATTTTTTGAGCCGCTTCAGAAAGAATAATAGCGTTCACAAGTGACGCCCGATAAGCTGTCAAATCTCCTTCCGTACTATCTGGATATTTTTCAAAGAGATATTCAGTTACAATAAGTTCCAAAACAGCATCACCAAGAAATTCTAGGCGTTCATTGTGTGAATATTCCAGATCTCTATTTTCATTTAAATAAGAACGGTGAGTAAAAGCACGTTTAAGCAAATCCTTATTCTTAAAGATTATACCAGCTATCTCCTCAAATCCGCTGAAATCTGGAGTTACTTTTTTTACCATGATTCTATCTTACTTAATTATTTTGATAAATCAAGGATACGGCTTTAGTTATAAATGGTAAAATATCTCCATAAGTTTTTAGGTTTTCTAGTTCTATAAGCTTAAACCAGCGGGCTTCATCCAAACCACCGTTGTCTTTCTCTAAGGTCAGATCTTTATAAACAGCTTTAGCTAAAAAATAAATTACTTGCTTGCGAATTTTTCCTTTCTCGGGATGATTCGCAATATATTCGTTACGACCAATCTCATCCATTACTTCTACATCTATACCAATCTCTTCCTTTACTTCTCTTTTTGTACCATCTTTCTCACTTTCTCCAGTCTCCAAACTTCCTTTTGATAAAGTCCAATAACCAAAAACATCATGAACTAAAGCTAAATAGTAATCACCATCATCATTGAGTGAATAAACCACCGCACCACCAAGCTTTTCTACGGGCATCTCTTCATAAGGTATATTCGCAATGGTCTTCTTTTTTTTAGAAACAGCATCTTTGTCAGGTTCTCCAATCTCTTTATAAACAGAACCTAAAACACCGTTTACAAACTTACTACTTTTCTCACCACCATAGCTTTTTGATAATTCGATAGCCTCATTGATAGCGACTTTAGCTGGTATTTCTTTTGAATCAGCAAAAAGAAGCTCATAGAGCCCGATCCTTAAAATATTTCTATCAACAATAGAGATTTTATCCAATGGCCAATCTGGAGCTGCTTTTTCTATAACCAAATCAACTTCATTTTTTTTACCAAGTACACCGTTTAAAAGGGAGCGAATAAAGTTTATATCAACAACATCATTAGCAAACTCAGCCACATTGCGTTTAATTATTTCTTCCGCCGGCTCACAATGAGAATCATTCCGAAAATCAAGTTCGAAAAGTGATTGAAGAACTATTGATCTTGCAATGTGTCTGTTTGCCATGTAAAAAACTTTTTAATTAAATACCTATATAGAAGTATACACGATAAACAAAAAATCGCCAGTGGGCGATTTTTATTTTACTTCTTTATTTTGACTGAGCTTTGAGTTTCTTCTCTTTCTTGACAGTTTTAGCCATAACGTCGATAACCACTCGCCCATTATATTTACCACAATTAGAACAAACTTTATGATTTAGTCTTTTAGCTTTACAATCCGGACAAACGGAAAGACCTTGTGCTTTCAAAGCATGATGAGATCTAGTGTCTCCTCTCTGAGCCCTATTATGTCGCATTCGAATTACCATAAGTTTTATATTAAACTATAATCATTTTAAAATCAAGTCCTTCACAAAAAAGAAAACCGGTGTGTCTTGCCTAAGCAAAACAACACCGGTTCAATAAAAACTACTTCTGACCTAAACCTAAATCTTCTGGTTCAGGAAAGCGTTTCAGTAAAGTAGAATACTTCTGACAGAAACCAACATCACGACAAGCCAGCATTGAGAGAACAGCACCGAAAGCATTATATTGTTTGTAAAACAACTTATCAGCAAATTCCAAGATTGGAACCCACTTAGCTATCAGTTTTTCTTTTACCCGTCCAGAAATATCCTTTTCCTCGACTTGCCAGACTGCTCCTTTTTCAAGAGCCCCTGAAACTCGATCAGCTAGAAAGAAATACCGAAAGTGATTTCCTCCAGTACGATTCTGAACCCTCTCAACATAAGCAAGAGTGCAGTCCAAAATCTGTGTTCGAAGTTCTTCAGTGCATTCACGATAGACGGTCTGTTCCGGGCTTTCACCTTCTTTAGACATACCGCCTGCCATCTTCATCTCTCCCGGATGACTTGCGTCTGACACAGACAAAACCATCCCATCTGACAAATCAATAACAAATATACCTGCATAAAAATCACTCATTTGCCACCTCCAATCTAATGTAATGATCTAAACAGCAACCTCATTCTGAAGTTGTTCTATTTTAATCTTTTTCAATTATACACCCAAATAGATTACATGTCAAGACTTGAGAAACCTCTTTCTGTGAACTGTAGAAATACCCTTATTTTTCAAGGCTTTATAATGATCTCTGGTACCGTAACCCTTATTTTTTTCAAAACCATAACCTATGTATTTCTTTGATAATTTAATCATTAATCTGTCCCTGGTTATCTTAGCCACAATTGAGGAAAGGGCGATAGCCAATTCTTTTTCATCCCCTTTTATTATAGTTCTTTGGTTTTTATATTCCACCGGAGCCTTGAGCCCACCATCTAAAAGTACTTTGGAAATTTTAGGATTTACTTTTAAACTTTTTAATGAATTACTTAAAGCTTTTTTAATAGCAAAAGTTAATCCATTTTTATCTATCACTTTATTACTTTCAAAACAGACCTTGTAAATAATATTTCCTTTCTCTTTTTCTTCATTTATTTTTTCTAACCACTCTAACCTCTGCTCATGAGAAAGCTGTTTAGAATCACGAAACTTCTTTGTCTTTGATCTAATGAGAAGTTTAAAATTTTTAGACTTAAAATTATTTCGTAAGCAGAGTGAGCAGACTGCCACTGGCCCCGCTAAAGGCCCTCTACCCACTTCATCTATACCGATGGTGTATTTATGCTTTATCATGTTTTAAAATTAAACTCCGCAAAATATAGTACTAACCGGAGCACGCATAATTTTCTACTTAAAATTTGCTCAATCTCGGCTACCCGCCTGCGAAGCCTCCTCTAGCACTGTATTCTTGCTCTGTTTAATTAATCTTCCCCTTCTTCCACTCTTCAATTTTAGCATGATTTCCGGACAGGAGAACTGACGGGACTTTATATTTTTTACCTTTGTAAGTTAGGACCTCTGGCCGAGTGTAGATTTCAGAGCTGGAAACTCGGTTTTCTTCCAAAGAATTAATATCCCCCAACACACCTTCAATCTGTCTGGCTATACAGTCAGCAATCATCATGGCTGGCAGTTCCCCACCAGTCAACACAAAAGGTCCCACAGAAATATCCTCCATTTTAAATATCTTTTTAATTCTTGAATCTATACCTTCATATCGGCCACAAATTATAATAATGTCCGAATATTTTTTCACAATATTTTTTGCATAGGTAGTATCAAACTGCCTCCCTGATGGACTAAGAAAAATTATTCCAGGCTTCCTGGTCCTGAGCTTCCGCGAGGGGTTGATTTTTTTCAAGGCTGCCTCCACCGCTTTAACACATGGTTCAGCCTGCATCACCATACCAGGACCGCCGCCATAGGGCTTGTCATCCACCCGCAGGTAGGGCATAAAATTCTTGTCCCCCTTCGCTTTCTTCCCAGAAGCTTCGGAGGGACGCGCGAAGACGCGCGGATTATAAAAATAAAATTTTATTTTCTTCTCCTTTTGCGCCCGCGCCAAAATGGACTCATTTATATATGAGTCAAAAGTGTTTGGAAATAATGTGATGATATGAAAGTTCATAATATTAAAATACTACAGTATAATTTACCAGAATACAAAGAAAAAGGAGCAGATTACCCTAAGGCAACCTGCTCCAAAACTATCACTTGAGGAAACTCTGGTCTCTACGCCGGTACCTCATACTGATGGCCCGTCTCGTGACCTTGCTGACAAATATCATCACCGTCGGCAATCTGAGAATGGCAAACGGAGCAACGGCTGCCACCCTCTCGCTGACAGGTCACCATGACCTTTATCGAAGCAGGTTTTTTGGCCGAGACAATGACAAACTCCACTTCGCCACGCAGAAGGCCATCCAGCACCTTCTCGCCACCGATGATGTTGCCGATCGCTTCCCACTGACCGCCGGTATACTTACCATACTTGCTCATACGAACCCCCTTGAGCTTAAAGCTCTTGGACTTCTCACTACCCGTGAGATAAGGGACCATGACCAAAGTAGTCACAGCCAGAAATTTTCATGTTCACAAAAACTTTTGGCTATGACTACCATCTTGCAAACATTTAAAAGAACAACACTTACTACTTCAAGTATATACCCAAATTTTGATTTTGTCAAGCAGAAAAAACAATAACAAAGATTAATTTACTCCTATCCTAGAACACTATACTAATTTTTCTTAAGCAAATAAACAGAAACAAGTGTGGTAATAGGCACTGCTAAAATAATACCAATACTACCTATTAAAACTCTGACTATTTCTGCTGAAAATATCTCTCGGTTCATGGTTACCATAATACTCTCAGACGATGATTGCGAAAAAAGTAAGATTAAAGGAAGAGACACACCGACATAAGCAATAGCTAAGGTATTCACTAACGCCCCAATGTGTTCACGACCAATTCTGATTGCTCGTTTATAAATAGTTTTCTTTGAAATATCTGCGGTAGCCATTCGCACAAGTTCTTCTACCGCTGTGGCTTGACCAATAGCCACATCATAAAGTACCCCTAAAAGTCCGATCATAATTCCACCCAACAGAAGACCGATAACATCCACTCCGCCAGAAGTATTCATATTAAGATAAACAACCTCTTCAGACCCAAAACCACTCAATCTGGTGTAATAAACAGACCAATAGGCCAGGAGACCAGTAAAAGAAACGGTTATCAGCATTCCAATAACAGCAGAAGAAGTCATTTTATTAAAACCATGAGTAATATATGAGCCAATTATGATAATCAAGGAAGATACTCCCACAGTCACTAATAACGGAGATATACCGTGAAGAATACCTGGCAAAAGAACGTATAAAATAAGTAATAGACTACCGATCAAACTTATAACACCCCGAACACCCTGAAAACCACCAAAGATTAAGATTGCTAGAACAAATAAAGCAACTAGAAATAATATCTGTGGGATACGATAAGGCTCACTTATAGAATAGTGACTCTCTCCGCTCACTGAATCAGATATTTGTTTTAGAAAAAAGACTTCTTGATCTTTCAAAACCTGATAATCATTTTCTAAGGTTAATTTTTTACCTTTTTCTTTTCCTTCAATGATTTCTATTTTAAGAGTTTGGATAAAACTCTTTGTATCTGTCCCCGGAACTATAATTTCTTCTTGTTTTACAATTTCCAGAACCTTTGCCTTAACCATAATTTGCTCATCTGCCACAAAACCACTACTATCCTGAGCAAGGACGATATTTGACGAAAGAAACATGAAGGCGATAAATAAAATTGTAATTATTTTTTTCATAAATATTGTCTTATCCAAACATTAACCACTCGGGCTTGAAGACTAGTAAAAGACCAATAATCAACATAATTAAACCCCCGATTAAACGGGATAACCTAGCATATTTCGTAGTTATACCAGTCATCTCTAAGGTAATCATTGCCACAAAAAAGACAAATAAATCATCAAGCATAAAAAACAGGATGTAAACCAAAATATAAAAATAATATTGCCAACTAGCTAAATTATTCATTGCCAATACTTGAGTATATATCGCTGGTAAACCAGCTGAACAAATAAGCTCTACTAAATTAACGGCAAAAGCTAAGAAAATAATTCCTCCTATTGCTAGCCACAGACTATTTTGTTGAACGGCCAGTTTCATTCTCTCAAATATTCGTTGTCTTTTTTCATTACCACACACCTTACAACCAGAAGTCTTATCAAAAATAAATTCCTTTATACTATAAATACCACCAAGTAAAGCCAAAAGACCAATTAAAATTTTAATCCAAGAAACAAAACCTAAAAATAAAACTAAATTAAGCCAAGCTGACATAAAAAGAAAATAAACAGAGGCTGACGCCACAATGAAAACAAATCCCAATAACCACATCCTCTTTCTGTCTTTTACCCCCAATAACAGACTGATTAGAAACAATAATACCCACATCGCACATGGGTTAAAGCCATCAAGTGCCCCAATGATAACGGTTAATAAAGGTAAGGAAAAATCAGTAATATTGATCTCTCCCAGAAAAGGTAGCTCTATATTTTTTTCTTCCGTTACAGGCTCTACATTAGTAACATCTTCTATTATTATTGGCGCAATATCTTTTTCTACAAAACCCAAAATTGGTGCCACAGAATCAGGACATTCGCTGGCTGAACATTCAGCGACTCTTTGACTTATCATTTTAGAAGTCAAACCTTCAGCATAACCGACGAAATATTTATCTCCAATAACAAAAAATGGCACTCCGTCAGTATTAGCACCGAGTTTTTTCAATACTTGTTGTAATAGAGTAATATTATCCCGACTATTATAAATTTCATACTCATAGACTTTCAATCCTTGATACTCATTTGTCAAAGCACCAAACAAAAACTCTCTTTCTTTTGCACAGTGGGGGCAACCGTCACCATAAAAAAAGTATGCGTTTATATTATTAGTTGAGGCTTCTGCTAGGCCCACACAAAAAATAGACGTAAAAATAAAAATATAAACTATTTTTTTAATAAAAGCCTTCATAATTATTTATTCCTATTTTGATTAATTAAATTAACTAATTCATTTTTACCTATTTCACCATTTAAACGAAGAATCTCATTATCCTCTTTATCTAGAAAAATAAAGGTTGGTAAAATATCAGTAATGTTATATTTATTTACAGCCTCTTTATCATTATCAAAATCATAATATTCTGTCTGTAGCCAAACATTTTCAGCTTCTAGCTCCTTCCATCTTGGTTTCATTATAAGACACCCAGGACACCATACCGCACCAAATTTTAATACTTTCATATAATTAGTGATTAATTAATTTTACTAAATACATAAGAAGAATACCTAGCACAAAAATTGCAAAAGCGGTAACTGATTTTTTAATATTTGTTTCCTTTCTTATCTCTGGCATAAGGTCAGAAGCCGCAATATAGACAAATCCACCAGCGGCGATCGGTAATAGATACGGTAAAACCCCTTCAATATGTGATAGGAAAAAATAACCCACTACTCCACCCAAAACAACAGTTAAGGCTACTGCATAATTTAAAAACAAGGCCGTCTTACTCTTAAAACCGGCATAAATAAGAACGCCGTAGTCACCAATCTCTTGCGGAATTTCATGGATAGCTACAGCTAAGGTAGTGGCGATGCCTAATTTATAATCCACAATAAAAGTACTAGCGATCACTAAACCGTCAATAAAGTTATGGACGCTATCACCAAAAAGATTCATATAGCCAAAAGTGTGAACTGGACAGTCACTTTTATGACAATGTCGCCAATGAAAAACTTTCTCTATTAGGAAAAAAGCAACAAAAGAGATGAGAAATGTTCCGTAGATAGAGTTTATACTTAACATTTCTGACGCTTCGGGTAGTAAATGTAGAAAAGCTCCCCCCATAAGCGAACCAGCTGACAGTGACACCAAAAAGATTACAATCTTATCCAAAAATTGTTTCTCAAAAAATATAAAGAAAACGGCAATCCAGACGCATAATGTTATTAAAAAAGTAGCTAAAATGATGGTTAGTAAAGTAATCATGTTTTATTTATGTTTAGTAATTTTTATTGCCTTACCATTGATCAAAGCATCGGCAATTTTCTTATAAGCAGAGTTTAATATCCTCTGATAGGTGCTGGTCGAGGCCCCCATCTTTTCTGCGGCCTCTATCTGTTCTAAATCATTGATATGACGGAGACGATAAGACTCTACTTCCTCCATAGTTAGTTCAATAATCTGTAAATCACACATAGGGACACCCTGTGGTTTGAAATAAACCACATTCGGCTCAAATTTAATTTTTGGACAAAAACAAAGGGTTGGTCTTGGCATATATTTATTTTATTATACTATGGTACTTCATTAATGTCTTTAGCTTTATCAATAAATAAAATCCCATCAAGATGATCAATCTCATGCTGAAAGATATTAGCCAGTAAACCACTACTACTAAAAGTAAATTTCTTACCCTCTTCATTATAGGCTTCTACCGTTGCTTTTGTGGCCCTACGGACCTTGCCATAAAATGGACGGACAGATAAGCACCCCTCGTCCATAAATTTTTTATCCTTAGACATCTTAACGATGACCGGATTAATAAAAAACAAATTAGGTTGAACTTTAATATTGTTTGGATCACTCATATCACTATTAAAAATTTTCCCAGAAACAACAAAAATCCTCAGAGATATTCCTATTTGAGGGGCGGCCAAAGCCACCGCATCATTTTGGCTGTCCAAAGTCTTGCTCATATCAGCCAATATCTTTTGTATCTCTGGCTTGACTATATCAGATACCAACACATTACTAGCTATCTGCCTAAGTATTTTATTTTCCTTTTGAATAATATCAGCCATATTTTTATTAGCTAAATGATCAAGTAAATAAAACCACTCATACGAAGCGGCTTTATTTACCGATAAAAATTACTTACCACTTTCCAGGTTGGCGAGTTCTTTTTCAATCAGATCTTTTTCTTCCGACAAGATCTTCTTTCGATCTTCTTTTGTTACCTCTTGATTACCCCAAAATGGGCAACCTAAACAAAAGCGACCAAACCCCCGTCCTAATCCTCTGCCCAAACCAAAACCCTGACCAGCTCCGCCCGCCCCTGAACAGTTACCCATTCCTCGGCCAGTTCTTGGCCCTTGTCCTCTTGGACCTGTTCCATCTAATCTTGGCATATATTTACTTGATTAAAAATTGTTAAATAGATAACTCGACCGTTTATCTATTATGAGTATATACCCATTACTTTTTTGTGTCAATATAACAAAAAACTCCCTTGCGAGAGCTTTTTATTAGGTTCGTGCTAGCTAAAAATTAACACCCCACCTAAAAAACTATTTGGAGAATAATTTGAATGCCCAACCAAATAGACTAAATCCTTTTTGTGCTCCGTCTAGAGTATTTTCAATCTCAATGCTAGCTTTTTCAATAACTTGAACTTGTTCCGTTAGTTTAACTTGATCTGCTTGATTTACAAGCTGATTTTTAACTTGATTCAATTGCTTAATTTGTTCACGATTTTGGGCCAACAATTCTTCAGCCTCATTTATGTCTCCATATTTAGGACCAATAAAAAATTTAGCAAAACCGCCACGACTTTGAACCTTCTCTAGGCTAGCCTCTATTTTTTCCTGATTCTGATTCTGTGCCTGGGCAATAACTTTTACTTGTTGGCCTATTCCCCCACTTCTCTCGGCTATTTGTAGCATCTCTTGAACAGCACTAGCTACTTCACTTCTTTTCTCGGCGGCAGTTGTAGAACCAACTTGATTTATTTCTCCTTTATTTTGAAATTGAGTCTGCGTACTGGTTGAATCCATATTTTGTACCTTAACCTGCTGTTGTGCTTGTGTTCCAGCACTAGTCGTACTTCCGTTTTGGGTCTGAACATTATTTTGAGTTTGAACTTGACTTACTTCCCCTTGATTAACAACTTGTGCTTGCTGTTGAACTTGGTTACCAGTTACCTCGCCTACATTCTGATTGGCACCATAAACATTATTAGTAATGGCTAGAAACAAAACTAATCCGCTAAATATTAATATTTTAGTTTTCATTTTTTTTGATTAATAAATTAATAAAAAGATACTATTGATAATGAGGAAAGATTTTCTGCGTGGACTAGACGCAAACATATCTTTCCTGATATGACTTACGTAACATCAGTTGGATTTAGCACCTTGCATTGCAGGTTGCTGTGGGGTCATTGAGCCAATTCTCTACCACCATATTTATATATTATATCACAAAAAAAATTATTTAGTACATTAACTATTTAACTAACTTTACCTCAAGTTCTGCTGTCCTTCCCCTAGCAAAAAACAGCCCTTGTTTAGAGCTGTTTTTTGACTGTGCGCCGGGTTGGATCGCTCCGCGTCTCTCTCCTTACAGGAGCTGTATACCCTTCGTATTTTTTCAAATGATTACATTCTCAAAAATACACTCAGGGTTTTTCGAGTCCAACACGCAAGCAATTCAAATTGCTTGCTCCGGCGCACATTATAAAAACGCCTCATCGGCGTTAATTTATAATGTGCGGAGTACTGGATGATGTTAGAACTGAGTTGATGAAGAGTAAGGTGATTCCGTATATACCGAATCTACTAATGTGGGCTCAGAAACAAAGGTATTCTACCCCACACCCCTGAACACTATATATTAATAAAAAACAAGCGCACCATTTCTGATGCGCTTATCCCAACGTAGAACTGTATAAGAGACCTACCTCTCTAGATGCTGCGTCTTCTGAGTCAGAAGCATGAGCAACATTTTTCAACTCACTCAATTGGTACTTACCTCTTAAACCTGTTCCATTTCTACCAATAATCTGCCAACGAACCAGGTTCAGGACATCTTTACC
>JBFZBC010000013.1:0-55486 GCA_041308645.1 bacterium | reverse complement strand
TGTCCATTTAATGTGAAATTACAGTTATTTTATTTTTCTATTACCGGAGTGGCTAATGATCAAACAAAATTTGATAGATTATCGTCTACCGCCCCACATGAAATTTCTCACTTCATATTTTTTCGACAAATTGAAAATATTCCCAATAATTTATCAGATATTGGTATTCATCATCTAAAGGAAGTTTTGACTCCAGTATTATTACAGCATCCTGCCATGCTTAAATATAGAAAAGGTAATTTTGTTTGTGGAAATGATGAATCAATAAAATACCAGGTAGATTTTAATGGGAAAGTAATGAGTATTTATGATTATGTTAATCAAGAATATCAGAAAAATCCAACACCAGAAGGATATATGCCTTTTCTGCACTGGCTGGTTCGTTTATTTGAGCAGATCGAGCCTGAAGTTATAAAACGTGATGACTTTTTTAATAAAAATGGCCGAGAGACTTTTACTGATCCAAAACTAAAGAAGGAATTTACCAAGCCAATTAAATTATAATGACTAAAAAAATATCACCGTCAATTACCTTCGTCCAAATGCCAATTAAACTGGAAACAGAAATGTTTTTTGACTTTTTGGAAGGGGACTGGAGTAAGATAATGACTGATAAATACCCGGAATTTTTGAGGATAAAAGATATTAAAACAAAAAAGAAGAAAATAATTGAGATAAAAAAAGAAATATCTAAAATAAGGATAGAATTGGGTGAAAGAATGGGTAAAGCTTTGGAAACCATCAAGAAAGATTGGCAAAAAGTCGAGGAAAAAACCTTTCAAACCCTAGCAGAAATTATTCAAGAAGATTGGTCAACAAGAGAGATTATTGCCTATATTTCAATTAACCCAATCTGTCCTAGGTATCTCGATTCCTGGAGTTTTTCTGTGTCACCAAATACTAAATCACCGAATATAATAATTGCTCATGAAGTATCACATTTTTTGTATTTTAAAAAATTCAAGGAAATTTTTCCTGAAATAAAAGAAGAAAAATATGAGTTTCCTCATAAAGAGTGGCTTTTAAGCGAGATTATAACGCCAACAGTTTTGAACGATATTAGGATAAGGAAAATTATTGGAAGAGGAGCTGGTTTTTATGATGATCACCGGAGACTTGAGATAAACGGTAAATTAGTTACAGAAATAATAAGAGAATTGTATGATAAATTCGTTATAAAGAAGAAGGATTTTTCAGAATTTATTAGAGAAAGTTTGAAGGTAATAAATAAAATATGAACCAGCTTTATAATAAAATAATTATCATAGGAGATGCAGGAAGGGGAAAATCAACCATGGCCTCGGAACTCTCAAAAAAACTTGGGATAAAACACTATTCTACTGATGATTTTTATTATGAGGTAAAATTTACTAAACCAAGAAGTAGAGAAGACAGTCTTAGTAAAATTTCGAAGGTGTATGATGAGGACAGATGGATTGTAGAGGGGACAACCCAATGGTTATTGGACCCAGGATTTTATTCAGCAGATATAATTATTTACTTAAAATACGGTAATATATTTCATCAGTGGTTTACCCTTATTAAAAGGCATTTTACAAGAAAAGATGAGACCGTTATTCAAACATTATTACTTATGCGGCATGTATTTTATAAGAGATATGGCCTTAGCTATAAAAGGGGTAAACTAACTCACGTAGAAGTCCTGGCCCCTCATAAGCACAAAGTGCTCACCTTATCTTCATTTAAGGAAATCAATAACTTTTTAAATAATTTGACAAAGTGAGTTCAATAATTCATACTGAATATATGAAGTTTATAAAAACAAATTGGCAGTGGAGCTATACTCATTCAGGTGAGAGTAGTTTTTAGCTGTTTGTTTTAGATAAACTTACTAAATTTAAAAACACCCCACTTGAGCTCGGGGTGTTTTTAACTATCAATCTATAAATAAAATGAATCATTTTATACACAAAAATCACTGCACGGAATTCTGGCATAATAATATGTTTACTTATTTCTATTACAAAATTATTAAAATAATAAAAAAATATATGAAAAATTTAACATTAAAAAATTTACCGGATGAAAACGGATATTACGGATCATACGGTGGGCGTTTTGTCCCCCCAGAACTTGAAATACCGTTACAAGAAATTGAGAGAGAATATAAAATAGCAAAAAATGATCCAGAGTTTTTAAAAGAATATCATGACTTGCTAAAAAATTATGTTGGCCGACCATCACCATTATATTTTGCTAAAAATTTGACTGCAAAAGTAGGTGGGGCAAAAATATATCTAAAAAGGGAGGACTTGAATCATACTGGTGCCCATAAAATAAATCACTGTATTGGTGAAGCATTGCTAGCAAAAAAAATGGGTAAGAAGAAATTATTAGCTGAAACTGGTGCCGGTCAACACGGAGTAGCTCTGGCTACTGCAGCCACCCTGGTAGGTCTGGAATGTGAGATCCATATGGGTGCTATAGATATAGCAAAACAAAGTGCAAACGTGACCCGTATGAGACTACTGGGAGCAAAGGTTGTAGAAGTAAACAATGGTGGTAAATGTTTAAAGGATGCGGTGGATAGTGCTTTTGGTAAATTTGTTTCTGATTATAAAGATACTTTTTTTGCTATTGGTTCAGTCGTTGGCCCACACCCTTACCCAATGATAGTTAGGGACTTTCAGTCGATTGTTGGTAAAGAAGCCAAGGAACAAATTCTTGAGCAGGAAAATAGATTACCAGATTATGTTATAGGTTGTGTTGGTGGTGGCTCAAATGCTATAGGAATATTTAATGAATTCCTGGATGATAGTGAAGTAAAATTAATTGGTGTAGAACCTTTAGGTAAAGGACCGGCAGTAGGTGACAATGCGGCTACTATTTCATACGGTACCACTGGCACAATTCATGGCATGAAAACTTTGGTATTACAAGATAAGGATAATAATCCAAATCCGGTACATTCTATTGCTTCAGGTCTTGATTACCCCGGCGTTGGCCCCATCCATGCTTATCTAAAAGAAATAGGTCGTGTAGACTATAAATCTATAGATGATAAAGAAGCTGTTAAGGCCTTTATGGATCTATCAAAAATTGAGGGGATAATTCCAGCCCTAGAAAGTTCTCATGCCATTGCCTACGCTATGAAACTTGCTAAAACACTACCTAAAGATAAAATAATAATTGCAAATCTATCAGGTAGGGGAGACAAAGATATTGATTTTGTTTTGGAGACTAATATAATGTTATAATATATATATGAAAAATAATAAATTACTTCTAGACCTAATAAGAATTAAATCTGAGTCAGGAAATGAAAAAGAGATTGGGGAGTATATTTCTGCCTATCTCAAGAAGCTTGGCTTTACTGTTAAAAAGCAACCGGTGGATAAAAAGACTGGTAGCTTTAATGTTTATGCTTATTTACGTAAATTTGACAAAATGATATCTGCCGTGCTATAATAGGTGTGTCCAGGTGGACCTGAGTAAAAGTTCTTAGACAACAACGATTCTAAACGATTTTGAAAGGAGGTAGTATATGTCTAGCAAACGACATTTGCGACGACGTTCTTGTGGGTCAAAGATTAAACATTTGAGCGAGAGCTTAGCGATTAATCATGCCAAGAGTTTGGGGTTTGGATATTTTTCATACCGGTGCCAATTCTGTTCAGCCTGGCATGTCGGCCGTCCTAATAGCCATAAACTTCAAAGTATAAAAGCGAAACTCAGGAATGCACGTGCGATTTTATAAACCCGCTTCAAACAAGACATGTTCTTGTGAGAAGCGGGTTTTTCATTTGGTTTAAAATTAAAAAAGAGTTATAATACAACTATGGAAACAATAGATAATAAAACTAAAATAGCAAACAGGATTTTTTATACTATATTAATCCTTCTAATCCTGGCCTCGGTGGGTGTTACCTTCTGGAAAATAGTAATTCAAAAAGATTATCAAATCGTCGCTGAGGTCTCCTGTGATTCAACTATTGAAGCTTGTTACCGATATGAGCCCGAACCTTGTGTAGAAGGTGATTCAGAGTGTATTCCAGAAGAAGCTTATGATTATAAAATGATTAGTAAGAACGCTGCCAATATTTATGCTTGTGAACAGACAGAAGAAAAACTAGGTTGCGATGAAGAATTATCGTGTTTAGAGGATGAGCTAAATTGTTCATACACAAATTGTATAGAAGCAGAGTTAGGAGAAGATGAAGCTTGTGCCGTTAAATCAGAAGAGGTAATAGAGCCAGAAATTATGAATGAAACCAATACTGAACAAACCACTAGCACAGAAGAAATAACCCCTGAAGAAATATAATTTTCCTCACTATCCTTTTTTTTGATTATTTACTGGTCTTTTGTCTAGCTTTTCATATTGTATTATTATCTGATAAAAACCTTATAAATAGGCATATTTTATAGGAAGCCTTATTACTTGCTTTTTTTTGCAAAGTATGCTATAATTATATGTATCTAGGATGTCCTAGGTAGAAGTTCCTTAAAATAAAAAAAAGAAAGGAGGCCTTAAATGGCTACATCTAAAGTTTCTTGGAAGAAGCGGATTGGTATTATGCTTATTGGCCTCACCGCCAATCAAGTAACCATTCAGGGATTTGACAGTGTTCTGTATCCTTGGGTAATGGGTACACAAGGATTCATTATCGGACTGATAATTATGCTTTTCCTGTCAGCACTCATTTGTCTTCTGACTCTTAAATTCTATGACTGGTCTAGTAAAGATTGGATAGGAATTGAGACTCTAAAAGAGGCACGTGAACTTGAGAATTCTAAAGCGAATCGTATAATCGCTCGATTCTTCAAGAAAAGCCAGTTGGTACAGCTTGTTATTCTGTCCGTCGCACAGGATCCGTTTATTGTAACGATATTCCTGCGTGAAGGCGCACATGAGTACGGTAAGATGACAAAGAAGGATTGGAAAAACTTCTTCATCGCACTGCTTATAAGCAACCTTTTCTGGGCAACAGTTTGTTGGTCAGGAGTAAGGATTCTTGAAACAATGGGGGCAAAGCTTGGTGTTGCAATTACAATTCTGAGTTCAGCACTTATTATTCTCGCAATTGCTGGTTTTATTATCGGCAAGTTTAGCGGGAAGCAAGAAAAACAGGCAAATCAAATTGCCTAAGTGAACAAAACCTTTTTAAAACACCGCCTCATGGATAATCCCAGAGGCGGTTTTCTTTTACTTATTTATTTAATATACCCCCACTTTTTTAAAGCTGGAATTTGTTGTTCAAACTCTTTACCAATATCATTTCTATAAAAAGCTTTGGGTATAACAATTTTTTTTATAATTTCCAGACTAGCCATACGGGCTTTTTCAACCTTATCTGCCACTGCTGTGGTATAAGCAATATAACCATCATCAGTTGATATAAAATATTGACCGCTATCTTTTCCCACCCTCACTGATACTCCCTCAAAATGTAAACTTTGCAATTCCTTATTATTAAGATTATCAAAATAAACATTCACTCCATATAATGTCTCCTTACTATGTTTTTTACCATAAGGAAATGGTGGAGTAGCAATTAAATTCACAATGCCATATCCTTTTTTATATTTTAAATCATACTTTTTACCTGAGGCAATTGCATATAAAAACTCACCCCAAGGAGATTTATGTAATTCACTATGAAGGTGGACAATCGGTGTCCCCATTCTAGCTGTTACCTCAAGTGGATAAGCCCCTTTTTCATTTACTATACAATTTATTTCAAAATCACCCCGAAAATTAATTGACTGAAGATAGGGTTTTAATTTATTTAAAACCTCAACAAACAGTTTATTTTTCTCATCACTATCATACCAAGCAAGTGTACCCATTTCACTGGTTACTGGGCCTACATCACCGGGGAACATTTTTGTATGCTCAAAATTTATCTCAATAGGTCCTACCCAGTCTGAACCATTGAAATATCTCCCAACGCCCATCTCTATACCATCAATTCTCTCATGCAAAGTAATTTTCTCTCTATTTATATATCTATTATTAAAATAATTTTTTAAAACACTCACCGCATCCTTACCACATGAAAATTCACCAATGTAGGTTAAAAATTTATTGGAGTGATCATTACATTTTACCACCCATTTTTTAGGATTATTTTTAATAAAAAAGATAGCTTCCTCAATATCATCAAAATCTTTGAGCTCTACCGTCCTCAAACCACATTCCTTAAATATTTTCTGACCAAATTCTCTTTTTTGCTCCATTTTATCACCCAATTCACAACCACCAAAGACTTTATAACCCTTTTTACGTAAATTATCCTGTGTTTTTCCCCAACCCACATCATCAAAAATAATTAATCCATCCTTACCGACCCACTTTAATTCCTTTTTCCAATTAGTGACTTTTTCCACTAAATTATCAAAGTCCTGGCGATGATCCTTATTTTTAATAAAAAGCTTGACAATATGACCTTCATTTTTAAGTAAAATAGCCAGATTTCCAGCAATACACTCACTTGAAATAAATAAGATGTTCATTACTTATAAAGTATAATATACTATTGTCCCTAAGACAACTTTTTAAGTCTAAATCCTAAAAAAATATAGTAAATAGGGGTTTTGTGTTTAAAAAAATAAAAATGATTAAATTTGACCTGGTTTGACTTTTGCCCCTCCCCCGGAGACGGTGATGACGATGGCGGTGGTAGCGACTGCCCAGATTGAGTCTAACGATATTTGTACAACCTTACCCCTCATTACAAGAAATTGTAATGAGGGGTATAATATTAAATATAATTAAAATATTTTTATTTAATAAGTATTCATGTTATCATTACTATGATATATGAAATTAGAAAATTTTGGGGTAGAGTTTGAAGAAACCCCTTTGGTAAATAATGTAAAACTCTATTCTTTTTACAAACCGAATTCTCCTATATATTTTAGAGTTTATTTTTATGCCGGTTCCCAATTTGACGGAGATAAACCAGGTCTAGCTCATTTTTGTGAACATCTTTTTGCTTCAGGAACAGAAAAGTATCCAACAAAAGATATTATTAATCAAAGGGTTCAGGAAATAAGTGGGAGAAAAAACGCCTATACTTACTATAAAAATTTATGGTTCACTATTGATTTAGCTGATAAAGCAGATTCGTCGGCAATGTTTGAAGTTGTGGATCAATTACTAAATCATTCACTTTTTACTCAGGACAGTGTGAATATGGAGAGAAAGGTAATTCTTGCTGAACAAACAAGAAAAATCTCAAATCCCGCCCAGCATATTTATGATCTATCATTCTCATTGCTTTTTCAGGGCACAAATATTGAAAATCCTGTTTTAGGATTTGATGAGAGTGTAAGAGCAATTACACGACAGGATTTAATAGATTACCGTGATAAATATCTAATAAATGGGCAAGTTGCATACTTTATTTCTGGAGATTTTAATAAGAAGACGGTTATTGATTCATTAAATCAGATAAATAAATCAAGAAGGCCTATAGATATCCTAAACAATGTTACGCCCATTTTTGATGAAAAAAAGGAATTAACTAAAAAATCATCTAATAGTGAGCAAAATTATTTATTTTTAGGTACTAGAATAAATACGATAGGAGATAAAAAAGATATAGTGCCAGCAAATATTTTTAACACTATTTTTGGCCAAAATAATACTTCAAGATTATATAAAGCGCTTAGAAGTAAGAAAGGGTTGGTTTATGGTGTAAACTCGAATTTATTTATTAACTCAGAATATTCTGGATTCTCAATAAATACCAATTGTAAGGTGGCTAATACAAAGGTGGTTATAGGAATAATTAAAGATGAATTATCAAAAATAATTTCTACTGGAGTTAGTGAGCTTGAGCTTGAATTTGCTAAGAAAAATATTATTAGAGATATTAGATTTCAGTCAGAGACGGCTGGTTATTGGGTTGAAACGTTTATGATGAAAAGGCTTACCAGCGAGTCCAAACCAATTTTAATAGATCAATATGTTGATATATTAAAGCTAATTTCCGTTGATGATGTAAATTCTTTTATTAAAAAATATTTAGCTGATAAAAGGCTACTCCTAGCTGGTATTGGGGATTTTTAATTTTACTTCCTCTTTTTTAATTTATTAATTTTCTCCTGTAAATACCACTGGAAATAACCGTCATATTATTTTGTTGGTTTATTTTAGATGAGGAATTTTGATTGTCATTTAACTTTTGGGTGGTATAATAGGAAAATGAAGAAAACAAAAAAATTTTTATCACAAATTCCTGATTGGGAAAAAAAATACAAAAAATCAAACAGTGGGGAAATTGATTTTAAAAAATCTGAGTGGTTAAAAGCTCCAGCAAAATTTACTAAGCATGATCTTAAAATTTTTGGTTGCGCTGTAATGGAAGATTGGGAAACTCCATATATGAAGGAGTTAGCAAAGATTGCATGTTCAAAAGGGGGGATTATTCTTGAACTTGGTTTTGGTATGGCAATATCAGCTAAATTTATTCAAAAAGAAGATATAAAAAAACATATAATAATAGAAGCAAATAGAGAAGTCGCAAAAAGAGCTAGAGAATTTGGAAAAAAAGCTAAACATAAAGTCCAGGTTTTTGAGGGTTTTTGGGAAGAGATGATAAATAAAATACCTAATGGATCGTTAGACGGTATTCTTTTTGATACATACCCATTAAGCGACAAGGAGCTTTATCAAAATCATTTTTTCTTTTTTCCGTTTGCTTATAAAAAATTAAAAAAGGGTGGCGTATTTACTTATTACTCTGATGAAATAAAAAAGTTTGGTAAGGTTCATTTGGAAAAGCTAAAAGAAAGTGGTTTTAAAAATGAAAACATTAATTGTGGTGTGTGTAAGGTATCACCCCCTAAAAATTGTGAGTATTGGAAGGTTGACACCATGCTTGTACCAATTATAATTAAATAAAATATGTATTGTATAGAATCTTGGCATCCTACATACTTAATAATTACGAGTGAAGCACCGAGATTGCTTTATTATACTCATATTCCAGCAGTATTGATCGCACTGATTTTAGGATTATTTGTCTACGTAAAAAGTAAGAATCTAGTTAGTAAAATATTACTATTTATCTCTGTTTTTTTCTCAGTTTGGGTATTTTTTAATTTAATTGCTTGGGTAAATGACACCTCCTTGATTATTTCTTTTGTTTGGGCGTTTTTTCCGCTTTTGACAGCATTAATAGCGATACTTACTCTTTACTTTTTTTATGTCTTCATGTTTCAAAGAGATTTAAATCTAATTAAGAAAATACTAATCTTTTCTCCTTTGTTACCAATTCTAATATTAACACCAACAATTTTAAATATTAAATATTTTGACCTAGTTAATTGTGAAGCAATCAATAATATTTATTTGGTTACTTATTATTATATTGTTGGTGGGCTGGCGATGACTGGTATTTTAGGGTTATTAATATCCAGTTGGTGGAAAAAAATAAATATAACAAAAAAAGAGGCTATTTTTATGGCTATTGGTTTGGAATTATTCTTATTATTGTTTCTTTCTCTTGGGTATATTGCCAGTTATTTAGAAAATTATAATATTGAATTCTACGGTTTATTTGGGATGGTCATATTTATGGCTTTCCTAGCTTATATGATTGTACGGTTTAAAACCTTTGATATTAAATTACTGGCGACACAGGCACTTGTGTGGGCGTTACTGATACTTATTGGGGCACAGTTTTTCTTTATCCAGAGTAATGTGAATAGAATTTTGACCGCTATTACTTTGGTTATTTCTGGTTGGTTGGGACTTATCATTATTCGAAGTGTGAAAAAGGAGGTGGCCTTACGGGAGGAACTTGAAATTGCCAATAATAATCAACAACTTTTGATCCGCTTTATCACTCATCAAGTTAAAGGTTTCTTTACTAAGTCAAAGATGGTTTTTTCTTCCATTTTAGAAGGGGATGTGGGTGAAGTATCAGGTCCAGTTAAGGAGATTGTGGAGCAAGGGATGGACTCTGATAATCAGGCGGTGGCCATGGTCCAAGAAATTCTTCATGCTTCAAGCTTAAGAAGTGGTAAGATGACATATAATTTTGAAGAAACGGATTTTACTGAATTTGTGAGAGGGATAGCTGAAATGTTTAAAGATAATGCCGTGAAGAAAGGTCTTAATCTAGAAATAAATCTGCCACAAGAAAAGATCTTTGTTAAGATTGATAAATTACACTTGACTCAAGTAATAAAAAATCTGATTGATAATTCTATAAAATACACAATTTCCGGTTTTGTAAAAGTAAATCTTAAAACTAATGGAAAGAAAATATCTTTTTCTATAATAGACAGTGGAATAGGTTTATCTGAGGATGATAAAGGAAAACTATTTAAAGAGGGAGGAAGAGGTGAAGAATCATTGAGAGTAAATGTTCAAAGTACCGGTTATGGCTTATATATTGTAAAGAAGATAGTAGAAGGTCATGGTGGTAAGGTCTGGGCCGAATCAGCAGGTCGTGGTCAAGGTACCACGTTCTACGTGGAGATTCCCTTGTCTGTGAAGTAGAATATTTTCTTGTATTATTCTATTTATTCTAGACTTGAAGGATCTTGTAGAGAAACACGGCAAAGCCTTTTTTACAGGAGCAGCACAAGGAATTGATTTTTTTAAGGGTAGTAAATTATGAAAAATTTTGAGATAAAGGTAAAAATACAGGATATTGATGGTATTATAAATATCATAGAAAAAACTCAAGCTGTGTACAAGTATGATATGCATCAAACTGATTATTACCTTAGTCTAGGAATTTATAAAGAAAAAATTAGAGAGATTAATGGAAAAGAGATACAGAAAATATCTTACAGCCGGGATGAGATCCTTGGTCGGAAAGAGTCGAAGTATGAGATTCAAGAAATTAGCAAAAAAGAAAAAAAAGATTTGTTAAAACAAAAGAAAGTTTTGTGTATTGTGGATAAATTAAGAAAATTGTGGATATATAAAAATACAAGAATTCATTTAGATAAGGTTATGAGATTGGGAAATTTTTTAGAATTAGAAACAGTTATTAAAAATATTTCTAAACAAAAAGGCCTTATAGAGTTTAATGAAGTATTAAAATTATTAAAGATTGATTCAGAAAAAGTTGTTCCTTTTTCATATTCTGATTTGATCTTAAAGAATCAAAAAACGCAGTCATCATCTGTCTTAGTAAATAAATTTGCGACTTTTTAATACAGTGGATTATTTTTTTTAATTGTTAACGGTAGTTTTTGTTGAGGTAGTCGTAGAAGTGACTAGTACCGGTTATGGCTTATATATTGTAAAGAAGATAGTAGAAGGTCATGGTGGTAAGGTCTGGGCCGAATCAGCAGGTCGTGGTCAAGGTACCACTTTCTATGTGGAGATTCCCTTGTCTGTGAAGTAGGATATTTTCTTGTATTATTCTGTACACGTTATTAAATTAATGGAAAAAATTGATTGTTATTTTATCTATTTTTTAATATGATTGGTCTATGAAGAAACAATTTTACCTTGTTTTTTTGGCAAAAATGCGTAATATTAAGCACAAATGGAGTATAAAAACACGCCATATTATAGAGTAGGGCGGGCGACAGATTTGCAGGGAACAGACTGGCTGATTTATCGGTTACTGGAAATATTGCCGGGGTTTTTATCCTGGACAACAATTTTGGGTACAATTATCATTTCATATTTTTTGCCCTTTTGGGCGGCAATTTTTATCATTGTTTTTGATCTTTATTGGCTTTTAAAGACAGTTTATTTATCTATCCATCTGAGGCAAAATTGGAAAAAGATGAAGCACAATATGAATTTGGATTGGAGAAAGATGCTTGTTAATTTAAAATATGATCATATTCATCAAATGGTTCTTTTACCTTTTTATAATGAAAGTGAATTAGTGATTCGCTACAGTTTAGATTCTTTGGTTTCTTCAAAATATGACAAGAAAAAGTTTATTGTTATTTTAGCCATTGAAGAGAGGGCTGGCCAGATGGCCATTGAAATAGCTGAGAAGATGCGTCAATATTATGCAACACAGTTTGGGCATTTTTTAATTACTAGGCATCCTAGTGGCTTATCAGGGGAGATGGGAGGTAAGGGTTCAAATATTGCATATGCCGCCGAACAGGCAAGACGAAAAATTTTAGATAAAAATCAAATAAAATATGAAGATGTTTTGGTCTCCGCTTTTGATATAGATACAGTTATTTATCCGCAGTATTTTGAATGCTTAACTTGGAATTTTTTAACAGCTGAGGAACCATTCAAATCATCTTTCCAGCCAGTGCCTTTTTATCATAACAATATTTGGCAAGCTCCAGCTCTGTCACGGGTAGTGGCCGTTTCTGGTACTTTTTGGCAAATGATCCAACAGGAGCGTCCGGAGAGGCTTTCCACTTTTTCCTCTCACTCTCTTTGTTTTAAAAATCTGTTTGAAATGGGTTATTGGCAAAAAAATATGGTGTCTGAGGATTCGCGTATTTTTTGGAACTCATTTTTAGTGCGTAATGGTGATTATCAAGTGGTGCCAATGTCTTACCCTATTTCTATGGATGCCAATCTTGATTACAATCTCTGGCAGACAATAAAGAGTATTTATAAACAGCAAAGGCGGTGGGCGTGGGGAGTGGAGAATATGCCGTATGCTTTGTTTGGTTTTATAAAAAACAAAAAAATCCCTTTTTATAAAAAGTTCAGATTTACTTTTATCTTAATTGAAGGATTTTGGTCTTGGGCTACAAATCCTATAATGATTTTTTTACTCGGCTGGTTGCCCATCATAATTGGTGGGGGACATTTTCAAAGCACTGTTTTGTCTTACAATTTACCAATTCTCACCAGAAATTTAATGATTTTAGCCATGTTTGGCTTGGTCACTTCAGCAGCTATTTCTATTTCATTTTTACCACCACGGCCAGATGGAATATCTTGGAAGCAGAATATCTTTATGATAGTTCAGTGGATTTTTGTACCATTAACAGTTACAATCTTTGGAGCTATCCCAGCCTTGGATGCCCAAACTAGGTTAATGTTTGGTAGGTATATGGGTTTTTGGGTAACACCAAAACACCGTTAATTTAAAATGAAAAATAAAGTTTCAATTATTAAAAGAAGGATTACAGTAGTAGTTTTTATATTACTTTTTTTGGTACTGGCACCAACTATTGTTTTTTACGCTAATGGTAATATTTTAGGTGAAGGTTGGAATATTTTAGCAACAGGTGGTCTTTTTATTAATTCGATGCAACCTGATTCGCAACTATATGTGAATGGCAAGATAAAAGAAACAACCGGTTTTTTTACAAGAAATTATCTTTTAAAAAATCTCAAACCTGGCGTGTATGCTGTTTCGGTGAAAAAAGATGGTTATAATGATTGGTCAAATAAAATCAAGGTTTTTGCTAATAAAGTAACAGAAAGTAAAGTGTTCATGTTGCCGAGCAGTATTGATATTACAGAAATAAAGAAATCATTAGAAATTGAAAAAATATTGAGTACTACAACGATTCATGAAACAAAATTAAATCCTAATTATAAAATTATTAAAAATTTATTTGACGAAGATTTAACTTTAGAAAAATATATCTCTGTCTTATCAACCACAACAGATAAAACAACAAAATATGCACCTGGCACAAAAGAAAATCCTATTAAAAATTGGTATTTATCAATATGGTATGAAAGCGGGGATATTTATATAGGCTGGAACGGCAGTGCTAATTCCACCCCCAGTATTTTTTGGGAGGAATCTATTAATGAAATAAAATTCCAAAGTCAATTAAAGGTATATTCATTTGGATCAAATATAGTCAGTCTAGATTTCTTCCCTGGTGAGTCAGAGGTAATTATCATTTCAGTGGGGGATAAGGTTTACGCTGTAGAAGCTGAAAACAACCCCGAAAAGAAATTACAGGTTTTATATAGTGGTAAAGCACCAGATTTTAGAGTTTTTAATAATAATATTTATATTAATGATGGTGAATTCCTTGGTCAGGTTGAAATCTAAATTGATATATATCTAACTATAGTTTATAATTGATTTGGTTTTTAAAAAGCATACTATGTTTAAAAAACAATCAAAAGCTTATATTGTAGCAGTTGATATGGGTTATGGTCATCAAAGAGCGGTTCAACCATTAGAATTTTTAGCTATGATACCACCTGGTTGGGAAATATTGCCATCTAAAATAATTCCGGCAGATAATTATCCTTCTATCCCTAAAAAAGATAAATTAAGTTGGGCGGCAACCAGAAGAATTTATGAAATAATCTCTCGTCTTCGCAGTTTACCTTTGATTGGTAGTTTTATTTTTGGAATCATGGATTATGTTCAAAGGATAGAGTCTTTTTATCCCAAGCGTGATTTATCAAAACCAACACTTCAGACAAAACAAATATATCGTATGATTAAAGCGGGTCTCGGTAGGGATTTGATTGATAAATTAAACAATAATCCTTTATCTTTTTTAACATCTTTTTTTATACCAGCTATATTTGCAGAAGAGCATGGCTATAAAGGTGAAATATATTGTTTATGTACTGATACTGATATTTCTCGGGCCTGGGTTCCTCTTAAGCCAGCTAATAGTCGAATTATTTATCTAGCCCCTTCTCAAAGGGTTTTTGAAAGATTATTGATGTATGGTATTAGGGAAGAAAAAATAATTATGACTGGTTTTCCTTTACCATTAGAATTACAAGGTGAAAGGGATAGTTTATCTATTACTAAGGAATCATTGGGCCGTAGAGTTAAGAAACTTGATCCTAAAGGAATTTTTCGAGAAAAATATGAAGCATTAGTTTCAGAATATTTAGTACCTAGTGATACCGCTATTATTCCTATTGATTTAACTTTTGCTGTGGGAGGGGCTGGTGCCCAAGTAGAGATAGGCGAAAAGATCATAAATTCTCTCGCTCCTCTAATAAAAACCGGTATGATCAAGTTGAATTTAATTGCTGGTATTTCAGAATTGGTAAGAAATAGATTTTTAGATAATATAGCTAGTGCTGATTTAATTGATTCTTTAGCACAAGGAGATATTTTTATTCTTTATGAAGCTGATAAGTTTGAATATTTTAGAAAATTTAACTCCTTAATAAAACTTACAGATATTTTATGGACAAAACCCTGTGAACTTTCTTTTTATAGTGCACTTGGTTTACCTATTTTAATAGCTCCACCTCTCGGATCACAAGAGAGGTTTAATCGAGAATGGTTACTCTCTATCGGAAGTGGAATCGATCAGGGAATCCCTAGTGTTACTAGTAATTGGCTATTGGATTTAATAAATTCTGGTAAATTAGCAGAAGCGGCAGTAAACGGTTTTGTTGAGGCACCTAAATATGGAACATATAATATAAAAAACATACTTAATAAAAATGAAAATAATTAAATTAATATAATATGATCACCGCATTAATTTTTGCTGTCATCGGCTATTTACTATTAGCCGTTGTGTCAATTTTAGATAAATATATTTTAACAAAATCAGTAAAAAAACCGATTATTTATGCTTTTTATTCCACGATTTTTTTCTTAGTGGTTTTTTTGCTAGTCCCATGGAGTCAATTTTTAACTACCGGGGATTTTATTTGGGCGATTATTTCAGGCTTGGCTTTTGGTTTTGGTTTATGTCTCATGTATATTGGTTTACGTGGAGGCGAAACAAGTCATATTGCACCGTTTATTGGTGGTATTGTTGCTTTAGCTACTTATGTTTTTTCAGTTTTTTTGTTGAATGAAAGTTTAGTAGATTCTACCAAAATTGGTTTAGTTTTTTTAATCGTTGCCTGTTTTTTATTATCTTTTGAAAAGAGTCAGAAATATAAAGGTTTTCATCGTGGTTTTTTTTGGGCCACTTTGGCTGGTATTTTGTTTGGTTTATCACATGTGACGGCTAAACATATTTATGAAATTTATCCCTTTATAACTGGTTTGGTTTGGACTAAGGGTTCTATTGGTTTTGTTGGTCTGATTATTTTATGTTGGCCAAATGTCTTTAAAGAGATAATTCATCCTCCAGTTTTAGTTGATAATAACTCCACCGTTTCTAAACATAAAATTTTTATTATAGTGTTAGATAAAATTCTGGGTGTGTTGGGCGCGTTAGGTATTCAATATGCGATCGCGGTTGGTAGTGTGACGGTAGTTAATGGCTTGGCGGGTATTCAATATGTTTTAGTTTTTGTTATTATTTATATATTTACAAAATTATGGCCGAAAATATTTTTTGAATATTTTACCCGTCGGGAAATATTTATGGAAATTAGTGCTATTTTATTAATAATAATCGGTCTCATTTATTTTCAATGAAAAAGAATGCTAATTTATTTCTTAAAATTTTATTTTATTTATTAATAGTAATTTTATTTATTTATGGATTATTATGGTCTTTTTCTTTTAAAACGTATCCTTTAGAATATGGTATAAGTTTTGATATTGGTTATGCTGAAAAATTGGGGCTTAATTGGCAGGAGGCTTATATTTCTATTCTTGATGATTTGAAACCAACTTATTTGCGTTTATCGGCACCTTGGGACCGAATTGAGGAGAGAAGGGGAATTTATAATTTTACCACAGTGGATTATTTATTGGATCAAGCCGCAGAGCGTGGAGGCAAAGTAATTTTAGTGGTTGGGCAGAAAGTGCCTCGCTGGCCAGAATGTCACTTACCAGCCTGGTCAAAACAGATAGATCTAAATGATAAAAAAGAATCATTATTGTCTTATGTGGAGGAAACGGTGAAGCGTTATCGGAATCATCCAGCACTGGAGTTTTGGCAGGTAGAAAATGAACCATTTATTAAGTTTAAATTTGGTGAATGTCTTCTTTTTGATTTATCGGCGGTGGAAGCTGAGGTGATGCTAGTTAGGAATCTTGATAATAAGCATCCCATCATAATTTCTGATAGTGGTGAGATGTCTACCTGGTATGAAGCGACACGTGCGGGGGATATTTTGGGCGCGACTCTTTATCGAACAGTGCGGACACCCGGAGGAATGATTATTACTTATGATTGGTTACCGGCGGCCTATTATAAATTGCGGGCATGGTTATGGGGGAAAAAAACCGCTGATTTTTTCATTTCGGAATTACAGGCCGAGCCGTGGTTTGGTGATTATTTACCTAGCGAAACCTCCATTTTAGAAATGGAAAAAACTTTAAGTTTAGATCGTCTTTTAGAAAATATTTCCTATGCGAAACGTTTAGGCGCTTCTCGGGCGTATCTTTGGGGGGCGGAGTGGTGGTATTGGATGTTGGTAGAGAAAAATGATTCTCGCTATTGGAATATGGGCAAAAGTATTTTTTAGGAAGAAATATTTGTAAGTAATTTTATTAATCTTTCCTTGGTTTCTTCGGGACCATTGACTTTGATGGTTTCAATCCCAGCTTGTTGGACGGGAAAATCGTTGCCGTTTTCGTAAACCGCATCGCCGATGAACAAAACCTCTTCCTTAGGTTGTTTCAAATACTCCATAACTTTCTTAATCGCATAGGCCTTGTCCATACCTTTAGGTGTAATATCAATAGAAGTTTTTCCGCCAATTTTTACTTCAAATTCTGGTAGTTTCCTCTGTAGTTTGTGTTGTAATGCAATTCTTTTTTTTAGGTCTGGGTCCCAAGCTAATTTGAGTTCAATTGGTGCATATTCGCCTAATGCTGCATATGTTATTTGAGATTCACGATCTTGAATTTTTTGACCATAGCAAATATTGTTTTTTAATTTTTGATCTGCATTATTTACTTCTATTAACACCTCAGTTATTTTTTGTTTTTCATCTTCCGTAAATTTATGTGAGGCAATTTCTTGCCACTCATTATTGAATACCCATAGACCACCACCATTCGTTGGTAAAAGAATAAGATTTTTTTTCAGGTGATTGGGTAGGTTAAGTGGTTGAAGAACCTGTCTGTTAATATCAGCAAACGCTCCACCAGTAATAATTGCCACCTTTTTATACTCTAGGAGTTTTAGGAAAAGCTTTGTCATTTCTGAATCCATTATGCCTCGGCTTGGTGTAATGGTACCGTCAACATCAAAAGCGAATAGCTTTTTTTTCTGAAAAGTCTTTTTTGTATTATAAACAGTCATTGTCACCATATTATAGCACAAACGACACAAAATCTGTTATAATAAACAAGTAGCATGAAAATTATCAAGGAAGATATTGAGCTTATTAATAAAGTTAGAAAAAAAGCTCACGTTTTAGGTGCCAAAGTATTTATTGTTTCTAAGCCAGAAAAGGCCAAGTCTTTTTTGTCGTTTATTAATAAGAGTATTTCTCAAACTAAGAATACTTACAAAAAACTTATTAATTTAGTTAGATTAAATAAGCATTTGACTCACGAAGTTGAAAACTTATTTGATAACTATTACATTATTGATAGTGCTATTTCCGATGTTACAAATACATCAGTTGATAAGGGTTTTAAAAAATTATTTCAGATTGAAATAACTCCAAATATCTATATTCCTAGAATTTATTCTATTTTAGTCGAATTATTGAAGGTCTCTGAATATAAAATCGATAAGGAAGTGCTATATACTTTTTTACGTGCTTACCAAGCGAAGGCCCATCTTTCTATTAGGGAATTAAGTTTTGTACCTTTTTTCTTAAGGATTATTTTAATAAAAAACACTGAGAGTTTGATGCATAAAGCCATTGTTTCTCTTAATGAGTATAAAGATGCCGAGGATTGGTTTGACCAAATAGTAAAAAAGAAATCAAAAGATAAGGAAAAGAATTATTCTCAAATAACATCAAATCTGGCAAGTAAATATGGTGTTATTCCAGTTAATCTAGGTTTTAATCTTTTACAAAGACTTTCTCAATATGGTCCAGATACCAGACCGATAGTAAAATGGTTAAAACTAAACTTACTTAAACAAGGGATAAATATTTCCAACTTGGCTGAAATAGAAAATAAATATCAAACAGAAACCTCAAATCAAATTTTAAATATAATAAATAGTTTGCGTTGGATAAATCAAGTACGTTGGGATAATTTTGTTGTAGATATAAATATTGTGGATTCCTTCTTATTAAAGGATCCAGCGGAAGCTTATGGTACTTTAGATCAAGCAAGTCAAGCGGCTTATAGAAATGAGCTAGTTAAAATCAGTGATAGAGCAGGCGTTTATGAGTCTGAGGTCGCAAAGCTGGCTTTACGTTTGTGTCATACTTCAGTTGTTTCTCAAGAGAATAATAATCCTGAGAACCATATCGGATATTACCTAGTGGGTGAAGGACGTAATGAACTAGAAAAAAAAATTGGTTATCAAAAACCTTTTCTAGAAATTTTACGATCTTTTGTTTTAAGTAAGGCGCCTCTTTTTTATCTTGGCTTAATCTTACTAGTAGATATAATTCTGACCACCAGTCTAGTTATTTTGTTCCCAAATATTTTTGGGTTAAATATTTTTTCTATTATTTTATTCATTTTAGTCTTTATTCTTAATTGTGACATAGTAATTAACCTGATAAATCTTTCTGTCGTTTCATTTATCCCAGTTCGTATGTTACCTCAGCTAGATCTTTCTTCAGGGGTTGAATTAAGGCAGAGTACTTTTGTTGTCATACCATCAATGCTAAGGGATAGTAAAAATTCACAGGAGCTACTCAAGCGGTTGGAAGTAAATTTTCTAAGTAACTCAGACCAGAATATTTATTTTGCTTTACTGATGGATTTTAAGGATTCAAAGATGGAGACCACTACATCTGATCAGATTTTAGTGGAGCAAATGAATGAAGGGATAAGGGAATTAAATAAAAAATACAAAGCAAAAGTAGACAGATTTTATATATTCCATCGTCGAAGGATTTGGAATCCAAATGAGAATACCTTCATGTGTTGGGAAAGAAAAAGAGGTAAATTAAGAGAGTTTAATTTATTATTAAGAAATATAAGACCAACTTCTTATTTTGAAGCTTTACCTAAAGATCTACCATCAATCAAATATGTTTTAACGATTGATGAAGATACTCGTTTACCAAAAGATTCTGCTATAAAATTAATTGGTTGTATTGACCACCCACTTAATAGGCCTATTTTGGACGAGAAAAAAGGAAAAGTAATCAGTGGTTATGGAATCATTCAGCCTAGGATGACCACAAAGTTTAACTTAGCTCGTGCCACAATCTTTTCACGTTTATTTTCTTTTTCCATTGGAATAGATTCATATACTGGTCCAGGAGCTGATGTTTATCAGGATCTTTTCAATAACAGTTTGTTTTTTGGTAAAGGAATTTATGATGTGGACGCTATGGAAGCAACAATCGGGGACAGAATCCCAGAGAATCAGGTTTTAAGTCATGATTTACTTGAAGGTCTTTATACTAGAGTAGGTTTTGCTACTGATATATATCTGTTTGAAGGCTTTCCTGATAGTTATAAGGAATATATTTTAAGGATGCATCGCTGGATTAGAGGGGATTGGCAGATTATCAGTTGGCTAAAGTTTAATAAGTTAAAAAATAATAATTTTGATATCACTGATAAATGGAAAATATTTGATAATTTGAGAAGAAGTACTTTGCCAATCTTTGCTATTTTTTTCCTAGTATTTTCTTATCTATTTTTCCATGATTATTACATTTATTCTTTTGTTTATATCCTATTGGTTATCGGTTCTTCATTTATTATTTCCTACATCATCAAGTTGTTTGAGTGGCCAAAGGAGATGACTCTGCTCATGAAGATAAATAATTTATTTGATAATTTAGACTCGGTTATATGGCAGATAATTTATCGTTTCATCTTTCTTCTTGATCAGGCCATTATTTCTTTGAGGGCTATTTCTATCTCAATATATAGAATGAATTTTAGACACAAAAATATGTTACTTTGGCAAAACTCCCATGAAGTAGCTAAAAATTTAAAAGGAACATTACGCGAGTTTATTATCATGATGTTTCCTACTCAAATTATCGCACTAGCTTTAGTTTTTATTTTACTTAGTTTTCATGACAGTTTTTCACCATATTTTACAACTATATTTTGGTTTATTTCTCCATTAGTTGCTTATCATATAAGTCGAAAAGAAAAAGTATTTCAGTATAAAAAAAGTGATACCAAGCTTTTAAGAGGGGTGGCTTGCCGCTCAGCCCGCTTTTTCCTAGAGTTGGCCCGTCGAGACAATAATTACCTTATTCCGGATCATTATCAGGAAGAACCAGTCACAAATTCTCGTTCCGCCACATCACCAACAAATATTGGTTGTCATCTTTTAGGTAATTTTTCTGCTTATGATTTAGGTTATATAAGTTTGTCTAACTTATTATGGCGTTTAACTTCTTCTTTTAGAAGTCTAGATCATTTAGAGCGTTACAAAGGGCACTTTTATAACTGGTATGATATTTGTACTTTACAACCTCTAAACCCTAAATATGTTTCAAGTGTAGATAGTGCAAATTTATTATTAAACCTAATAACCTTAAAACAGGGGATTTTGGATATCATAGGAAAACCAATTATCAGTAAAGCTAGCTTTGTTGGTTTTGAGGATATTTTAAATAGTTTGATTGATGATGCCTGTTTAATTATGAATGAACGAGGTGTTATAAAGGTAGACCGAAAGGCAGTTAGAGGTATATATAATGAGGCTCGTCAGATTCTTATAAAAATAAAGATTATTGATAAACTAGAATCTATCGAATGTGTAAGTAAGGTTTTAAATGATTTGACGGAAAGTAATGAGAAGATGAAAAGAATAGTAAGTAATTTGAATCTTGGAATTAGCAAGGGAATTTTGTCTAGTATATATTCTAGTATTGAACATTTTAATACATTACTTAAGCAGCAAATAGATGAGCTTGCTGTTTTTATGTTTTATAATCAGGACCGTCTGGCAAAACCAGTTATCAGAAATGAAAAAAGGAATTCTCATCTAGCAAAAACGCTTAAAAATATTTGTTCAAAATTAGATATTATTCCCTCCCTTGAGACTTTAAATGGACAGCTCAAATGTGAAATCGAGGATTTATTTTTTATAAATCTCATCCATTCTGCTAGTCTAGATAATGATGAGAAGGAAAATATTGAGAAATGGTATCATCAAGTTATTACCCATATTACTCATGCCCAAAATCATGCAATAAAAATTAAAAATGAATTTCTACATATTGTTTCTTTGGCCAATAAGTTTGTTGATGAAACTAATTTTGCCTTTTTGTATAATGAAGAGCGTGGTTTGTTTCATATTGGTTATAACGCTATTTTAGAAAAAATCGATAACTATTATTATGACTTTTTAGCGTCAGAGGCCAATGCCATCAGTTTTATGGCCGTTTTGAAAAATGATGTACCGATAAAGCATTGGTTTTATTTGAGTAGAAAACTTGTCCAACTTGATCAAAAAAACATCTCTTTGGTATCTTGGGGTGGCTCACTTTTTGAATATTTAACTTCTCTGATATTTTTCAAAGTACATAAAGAGTCATTACTTGGTCGCACGGCAAATGTTGCTATAAATGCGCATATTAAGTATGGTAAAAAGTATAAGATTCCTTGGGGAATGGGAGAGTCAGCATATTCCGCTTTGGATTTAAATAATAATTATCAATACCAGATTTTTGGCCACCCAGAGCTTGGTCTTAAGCGTGACCTTAAGGATTATCTTGTTGTTGCACCGTATACTACCGTACTCTCCTTGGCGTTTAAACCAAAAGAAGCAACCTTAAATATGAGAAAAATGATCAAGTCAAAGTTTATGGGACGTTATGGTTTTTATGATGCAATTGATTATGGAGCAAAATTAGAGGACGGTAGTCAGAATAGTGTTGGTGTACCAGCAAAAATATATTATGCTCACCATCAAGGTTTTTCTCTTCAGTCTTTAAATAATCAGGTTAATCACGAGCGAGTGCATTCACTTTTTCTTTCAGACCCTCGAGTGGAAGCTTTGGACACAATTTTTGAAGAAAAAATACCATCCTCTATACCAGCTCGTCCCATAAAAAGTATAGATCACTTACAGGCAGAATATGTAACCACTGGGAACAATGATGTCCATGTAAAACAGTTCATTCCTTTATATACTTCATATCCAAGACGGGCATTTATTTCCAATGGCTCTTATTTTGTGGATGTAAGTAATACTGGAGCGGGAGGGAGTCGAGTTGCTGATATAAATTTAACAAGGTTTAGGGAAGATACGGTGGCAGAGACTTGGGGGCAATTTATTTATTTATATGATGAAAATAAAAATAATCTTTGGTCTCCAACCACTAGACCAACTGGTGTGTCTTTGGGTAAAAATAAAATTGAATATTTTGAAAATAAAGCAAGATTTATTAAGATTCATAATAATATTGAAAGCTCTTTAACTATAGCTATTGCTCCAGATAGTAATGTAGAATTTCGGATACTAACCTTAACCAATCACCACAAAGAAGCTAAAACATTAAATATTACTAGTTATGGGGAAGTCTGTTTGGCAAAATCGAATGATGATTTGCATCATACTGCCTTCCAAAAATTGTTTATAAAATCAGAATATTGGAAGAAATATAATGCCCTAGTTTACAGCAGGCCAAATAATGTTAAAAGGGGAACTAATTTATATTTAGCCCATAAGGTTTTCACTTCTCTTTATAATGAAGGTGAATCTATTTATACCACAAATAGAAATCAGTTTATTGATAGAGGGGGTACTTTAAGTCAACCAGATATTTTTTCTCCAACTCACCATCAAGGAAATCCTGATTTGGGTTATAACTTTGACCCGATTTTTAGTTTCCAAAATCAGATTGAATTAAAAAGTAATGAGGCGATCACCATAACATACGTAAACATCTTTGGTAATTCACAAGAAGAATTGATAAATAATCTAAAAAAATATTCAAATCAAAAACATATAAATCAGGCTATAATAAAATCAGATAAACATAGTTATGACGTTGTAAATAGTTTGGGAATATCACATGAGCTAGCTTTGTCATATCAAGCTTTGGCCTCTAGATTATTGTCACCACATTATTCTAGTGATATTAAAAGTTTTAGACAAGACAGTCATGAAGCAAAAGTTCAAACCCTGTGGCGAATCGGTATTTCAGGTGACCTACCAATATTGATTGTTCGTTTTTATGACATGAATGATATGGCGATGGTAAAGAATATGCTTATTTGTCATAAATATTTAAAACACAAAGGTATTGCTCATGATTTAGTTCTTTTAAATGAATATCCAACCAGCTATATTAAATCATTTGAGGATGAGGTTGATTTTCTTATCCGTTATAATCAGACGACAGTTAGTAAGACTATTAGAGGAAATGTTTTCCATATTCAAGCTTCGCATCTATCATTAGTTGATAAAGAAGATCTACTCCTTCTATCAAGGGTAGTGATTGATAGTAAGCTTGGGACAATTGAGCAACAAATATTAGAAATCACTAAATCAAACTCTAAGGCTTCCGTACCGTATTTAAAAACCACTAAAAAAGTTAATACTTTGAGTAAAGACACACACCCAACTCTTGATAAATTATCATTTTATAACGGTCTAGGTGGTTTTGCGGATGATGGTCGGGAATATAAAATGAATATTAATTATAAAAAATCACTTTATACTCCTTGCCCTTGGGCAAATATTATTGCTAATAAAAATATTGGTACCGTTATTACTGAAAGTGGTTCATCTTATACTTGGTTTGCTGATAGTTATGATAATCGTTTAACTAAACGTATTGATGATCCGCTGATTGATAGAAGCAGTGAAATCTTTTATCTGAGAGATGAGGAGACGGGAGATTTTTGGAACCCTACACCTTTACCAATCAAGAGCCCTCATACTTATATCGTAAGCCACGGTTTAGGTTTTACGAAGTTTGAACACAAAAGCCGGGGAATAGATCAAAGTATGGTTGTCCATGTACCAGTGGAAGATAATGTTAAGATCGTTAAATTCAAATTTACTAATACGACTAAAATTATAAAAAAACTATCATTAACAGGATTTTTTGAAATGTCTGTTGGTGGAGCAAATAGGCAAGATAATAAAGATTATTTAAAAACGACACTAGATAAAACAACAGGAGCAATAATAGTAAAAAATATTTTTAGCGAATCTTTCAAGAAAGTCCTAGCTTTTGTGGATCTTAACGCTGGAAATAGCTTAGTGACCAATGATCGAGAGGAGTTTCTTGGGAAAGGGGGAGATGTGAATAATCCAGCCGCTCTGCACCGTGAGAAATTATCAAATATTATTCATGATGATGTTGATCATTGCGTTGCTCTTGAGACCTTCTTTACTTTGAATCCAGGTGAAGAGATCGAAATTATTTCTCTATTAGGAGGTGGATATTCCATAGAGGCTGTCCATAAACTTATAGCAAAATATCGAAGTTTGACTCATTATCACTCTTCATTAAAGGAAATTGAGTCAAATTGGAATAATCTTTTAAATAAAGTACAAATCAAAACTCCTGATCAATCACTAAATATATTATTTAATTTTAGACTTATCCATCAGGTAATGTCATCTAGGTTGCTGGCTCGGACAGGTTATTATCAACCGTCTGGTGCTTATGGTTTTCGCGATCAATTACAAGATTCCATGTCTTTAGTTTGGACTAATCCTGAAGTGACCAAGGAAATTATTCTTAAGGCAAGTCATCACCAATTTTTGGAGGGTGATGTCCAAAATTGGTGGCATGAACATAATTCATTTGGAGTTAGAACAGTCTTTTCTGATCAACAATTGTGGTTACCTTACGTTGTAAGTTTTTATTTGGAGATAACAAATGATATTAAGATTCTTGATGAAAAAATTCCGTATCTGAAGGGTCCACTTTTAGATTTTATTAGTAATTCAAATTGGGCTGGTATAGCTGAGGTGGATAAGGAAAAGTATGATTTATATGATCACTGTTTAAGAGCGATTGAAAAGACTTTTGTTTTCGGTAAGAATGGGCTACCTATTATAGGTAATGGGGATTGGAATGATGGTCTAAATAAAGTAGGAGAAAAAGGGCAAGGAGAAAGTGTCTGGCTAGGCTGGTTCTTATGTGCGGTTATTAAGAAATTTACCCCATATATTAAAAATCGTGGAGACGAGGATAGAGTCAAGAGATTTGAAGTGACTTTACAAAACTTAACCACTGCTTTAGAAAGAAAGGCTTGGGATGGTAAGTGGTACAAACGAGCTTTTTATGACAACGGAGTCGCTTTAGGTTCTTCTTCAAATAGGGAATTTAAAATAGACTCTATTTCTCAGTCTTGGTCAGTGTTATCTGGTGTTGCACGGACTGACAGAAGTAAGATCGCGATGAATTCAGTTATGAAGAATCTTTTCCAAAATAATGATTTATTATTATTGATTTTTCCTGCTGTTAAGGACACCTCGATGGATCCAGGGTATATTAAAGATTACCCACCAGGTGTTAGAGAAAATGGTGCCCAATATAATCACGGAGCTTTATGGGCTGCTCAGGCTTATGCGAAGTTAAATGACCCTCTTTCAGCCATGAAAATTATTGACAGTGTGAATCCAATCAAAAGATCAGAGAGTATTAAAAAGGCATCCTTATATAAAGTAGAACCATATGTTGTCGCTTCAGATATTTATGCTAAACCAGCTCCAGCTGGGCGAGGAGGTTGGACTTGGTATACTGGTTCAGCGGGAGTAATGTACTGTACGATATTAGAAAGTATTTTAGGTATAAAAATCAGAAATAATAAAATGGAGATAAATCCATGTATACCAAAAAGTTGGAAGAATTTTTCTCTTTTGTATACCCATAAAAATACAAAATATAATATTCATATCTTAAATAATCAAAATTCAATAAAAGAAAATAAGAAAATAATTGTGAATGGCGAGACTCTTTCTGGAGATGTGATACACCTAATTAATGATAAGAAAACTCATAAAGTAGAAGTCACTTTATAAAACTATCCTTGAACCATATTTTCTTTTAAAGTGTCTGGCTAAGATGCAAAAAATAGTTCAAATTATTCAATTTCAGCTTCTGGTATCACTTTATATTTAGGATTTTTGACTAGGGTAGGGACGCCGTCTTTTTCTACTATAAAATAGGCAAAACCACCCATTTTTTTTACCGCCTCATAATCAGCGTGGCCAGGTAGACCCGCTGGATCTACATCTGTTTCATACACTGGGCTATCATCAGAAGTAACTAGCCAGATGTCTCCAGTATTCACCAAGAGATGTCCCATTTCTGGCTGGATGAAAATTTTATCACCAGCTTTTACTTTTTTAGCTTCAAAACTTTCTATTTCATCATCTATAGGTTGACCATCAGCACCAGTTTTTCTTTTTTGTAAAAGTAAAATCCCTTCACCTTGGATAATGTTATAAGTCTCGGAAATATCACCCACATGGTAATGTCCGTAAGTTTTAATATATTCACCATCCACTGTGCCGGTTTCCCAGACAGTGATATTAGTTTTATTTTTACCACCACGGATCATGTAATAATGAATCGCTGGTGCGAGAGCGTTTGGTTTCATAAGCACCTCCCTCATTTTTTCATTATCTCTTTCGGCGAAAGGTTTAAACATCTTTTTATTATAGCATAAAAATGTGCTAAAATGGAAGAATGAAAGCAGATGATGTTTTTGATGCTAAATACAGGCAATTAAATCCCAAACAAAGGGAGGCCGTGGATGCGATAGACGGACCAGTGATGGTAGTAGCGGGACCGGGAACTGGTAAGACTTCGATTTTGACCTTACGCATCGCCAATATTTTAAAGAAAACAGATACTAGTGCTGATAGTATTTTAGCTCTCACTTTTACTGAATCAGGGGTCTATTCAATGCGTAAAAAGTTGGCGGATATTATTGGTAGTTCAGCTTATAAAGTTAACATCTATACTTTTCATGGTTTCTGTAATGATATCATCAAGAATTACCCTGAAGAGTTTCCAAGAATTATTGGGGCACAAAATATCACTGATATTGATCAAATTAAAATTTTAGAGGAAATCATTGATCAAACTAAATTAGAAATTTTAAAACCATATGGTGATACTTATCATTATATCCGTTCGATTATTTCTGAAATAAATAATCTTAAGCAGGAAAATATAAGCCCAAGTGATTTGCTCGAGATTTTGAAAAAACAAATCAGCAATTTTGAACTCATACCAGATCTCTATCATGATAAAGGAAAGTACCAAGGTGAAATGAAAGGTAAGTATAAAGATTTGGAAAAAAATAATGCTAAAAATCTAGAATTACAAAAGATTTATACTCAGTATGAAAAAGCTCTAGAAACAAAAAGATTGTATGACTATCAAGACATGATTCTTGAAGTTATTAAGGCCCTACAGTCAAACAAAGATTTACTTTTACAACTTCAGGAAAAATATCAGTATGTTTTAGCTGACGAGCATCAAGATGCCAATAACTCCCAGAATAAAATACTAGAACTGATTTCTGGTTTTCATGAAAACCCAAATATTTTTATTGTTGGTGATGAAAAACAAGCCATCTTTCGTTTTCAAGGAGCATCATTAGAAAACTTTCTCTATTTCAAAAAGATTTACCCAACAGCGGCACTCATTTACCTGACTGATAATTATCGTTCCTCGCAGTCTATTTTAGATGCTTCGCATTCTCTGATTGATAAGAATACTAGTGGTAAGGATTTACAAGTCAAACTTCAAGCTCAAAGTAATCATCAAAACGTGCCAATTGATTTATATACTTTCGACAAAGCTAAAAGTGAGTTTAAATTTATAGCTGAAAGTATTAATGAGAAAATTAAGCAGGGTGTAAATCTAAGTGAAATCGCAATTTTATATCGAGAGAATCGCGACGCTTCAGCTATTGCTCGATCCTTGGAAAAATTAGGCATTTCCTTTACTATTGAGTCTGATCAAGATCTTTTTTCTGATAGTGATATTGGAAAAATGATTTTATTAATGCGAGCAATTAATGATTTGGGTGCTAGTGAAATTTTATCTCGAGCCTTGTTTATTGATTATTTAAATTTAGATTATGTTGATGTTTATAAGATTATTGCTCTAGCTAAAGAAAAAAAGGTCTCTATTTTAGACGCCCTGCATGACTCTGAAGTTTTTTATGATCTATCAAGTCTTTTAACGAAATGGAGCAAGCAAGCTAAAAATATAGGTCTCTTAGACTTTTTTGAAGCCATAGTCAATGAATCTGGTTTTCTTAAACATTTACTGGTGAGCAGTGAATCGATTGAAAAATTAGCTAAATTAGACAAGTTGATGAACCAGATGAAAGAGTTAATTAGTACTCATCGAAATTATCGCTTAGAAGATTTTATTAGTTATCTGGATGTTTTAGAAAAGCACAATATTGTTATTAAAACTCGAGGTAAAACCTTATCGGAAAAATCTGTTCACTTAATGACTGCTCATAAGAGTAAGGGTTTGGAGTTTGATTATATTTACATCATAAACCTAGTTGACGGTCATTGGGGTAATAAAAGGGATATGCATAAATTTAAATTACCAATCTCCAATGTTGATATTTTGAGTTATGATGCGATTGAAGATGAAAGAAGATTGTTTTATGTTGCTTTAACTCGAGCTCGAAAGCATGTCGTTCTCACATATTCTAAATTAGCCGAAGATGGTAAAGCTCTTTTACCGTCGCAGTTTTTAGGTGAGATTGAATCAAGTTTGATTAAGGTTAATGAGACTAAGCTTGAAGTTGATCAATTAGAAGACTTTTCAGTTTCAACAGCCAAAGCTAAGAATATCAAGGATCGCGATTATTTACGTCGACTATTTTTTGATCAAGGGTTATCAGTTACTGCCCTGAATAATTTTCTAGTCTGTCCTTGGCGGTATTTTTTTTGTAATCTCGTTCGTCTGCCTCAAGTCTTATCAAAACATCAAATGTATGGAACAGCCATTCATCAAACGCTTAAACATTTTTTCGATAAGTATCGTGATGGTGATGATCTAAATCAGCAAGAGCTTTTAGACCTATTCCAAAAATATTTAGCAAAACAACCAATTAATGAAAAAGATTATATCGAAACACTGGTAAAAGGCCAAACTGCCCTAAAGGGTTATTTTGATACTTACAACGGCACCTGGGCACGTTCGGTGATCAATGAATTTAATATTGTGGGTGTTTACACAGATTTATCTGAGAAAGTGGAAGATGAAGATAAAATTTTATTGAAAGGTCAGCTAGATAAAATTGAAATCCAGGATGACGGTGGAGTTACAGTGGTTGACTATAAAACTAAAAAACCGATGTCAAGAAATGCCATTGAAGGTAAAACCAAAAATGATGACGGTAATTATAAAAGACAATTGATTTTCTATAAAATTTTATTGGATAAATATGAGAAAGGTAAGTATCAAATGAAAACTGGTGAAATAGATTTTATTGAACCAAATGATAAAGATGATTATAAAAAAGAGAGTTTTGATATTAGTGTTGAAGATGAAAAGGAAGTCTTGGATTTGATTGGCCAAACAGCGACAGCGATTGCTCGCTTTGATTTTTGGAATAAAAAATGTGATGATAAGAAATGCGAGTACTGTGCTTTGCGTGAAATAATGAAAAATTAATGAATTTTTTCAAGTCTGCAATTTTAGGTTTGATACAGGGCATGACGGAGTTTATTCCGGTGTCTTCGACCGGTCACTTGATTGTCGCTAGAGAACTTCTAGGTTTGCCAATTATAGGAACAATTACTTTTGATGCTATATTACAATTAGCGACCGCCTTTGCTGCCCTTATTTATTTTTGGAAGGATATTTGGAATATTATAAAAGGTTTCAGGTTTTGGTTTTTAGGTTTTAGGTTCAAAAATATAGAGATGACTCAACAGGAGAAGGATTCAAATAATTTATTTTTGGCTTTGGTAATTGGTACAATTCCTGCAATAGTCCTAGGTCTATTTTTACAGAAATACATGGACACTATATTTAGGGGAAATCACGTGGTCGCTATTACTCTAATTCTTGGAGCAATTCTATTTTACTTTGCTGAGAAATTTAATAAGAAGGATCACATTTTGCACTCCCAAATCTCTTTGGAAGTATCTAGTGCACCTTCTCCTCTTACACTGGGATTTGTTGTCGGCTTGTTTCAGTGCCTCGCTTTAATTCCTGGTTTTTCTCGTTCTGGTTCTACTATTTCTGGCGGTTTGTTTTTAGGTTTAAATAGGGGATTAGCGGCCAGATTTTCATTTTTATTATCAATGCCGATTATCTTTGGTTCCGGTTTAAAAAAACTTTTTGATCTGTATCAAACTGGTACACTGGCCGAAGTAGAGTCATCATTAATTATCGCAAGTATTTTTGCTTTTATTTCTGGTCTTTTCGCCATCCATTTTCTCATCAAATTCCTCAAAAATCACTCCCTAAATTATTTTGGAGTTTATAGAATTATTCTAGCTGTGATTATTTTAATCTGGTTGTAACCTCTCTCCCTAGGTCCGTCCTAGGGAGGAAGGATTTTATCCAAACAAAGTGTGAGTAATAGCGGAATCACCCTTATCGTTCCATTTAGATGTATCAATTTTGATATCTTTTATCACACCCATATCCTTATATTTTAGTAGTCCATTTTTCAAAGCATATTCGTAAATCTCTTTAGTGATTTTTACATCATCTAGACAGTATTTTTTCACTTCATCATATTTACCTTGCTTCCACCAAGTAACTGCCTCCAAACCATGACCACTTTTGTTTTTACCAAGAGTCGCTTCGGCTATAGTATCCAATTTTATTCGACGACCAAGAGAATTTTTAATTTCTTTTAATAAGTCCAGACTTTTCATTTTTGTTAGATCACCAGAGTAGTATTTGTTTAATAAGGGAATATCAAAATGGTCAGAGTTAAAACCGATAAGTAAATCCGCTTTTTCCAAAATAGGCCAGAGATCTTTCAACTCTTCTTTAAAGTAGGAATTATATTTGTCGGTTTCGCTATCGTAAATACAAACCACCGACAAATCTAAATCAACGGCATTTGAACTACCAACCTCAGTAAAAATATTTGATGTTTCACAATCAAAAATAATTTTTCTCATATTTAAACTTTATTTATTCTTTCTTCATATGCTAAAAAGCCCCAAATCGCTAAGAATATATTGATAATTATTATTGTTATAAAATATGGATAAATTAAATCAAATGAAAATTTCAGTATAAAAAAGTACATTATAGAAAATCCAAGCCAGCCTGCGAGTATGTCTGAGATACTATTAGATAATTTTTCTTTGACGTCCAGGATTATAAAATATTCAATAAATTCCCAAGAAATAATAAGGATTGTGGAAATAAGTATATTTAACAAAAAATCAAATTGTAGCCAGTAAAAGAAGCTTGCCAAGATGGTACCGGTTAAAATATGGGGAACAGACCAAAGGTCAATATACTTTTTTCTTTTCCAGAGTTTTACGTGATCAATGGGCATTTTTTTATTTTATATTTTTAGACAAACTTACTTCAGTGACCACTTTTTCCTCACCAGTTTTAAGATTTTTTAATTTAAATTCTCCCTTTTTAACTTCATCCTCACCAATACATATTATATAAGGGATCTTTTGTTTATCGGCAGATTTTATCTGGTCTCCAATTTTTTTATCAGTTAGATTTATTGAAACATTTAGTCCATCATCTCGTAATTTTTGGGCTATTTCATTGGAATACTCCTGATATTCTTTTCCTAAGGTGCAAATATAAAGATTTGTTTTTGGTTTATACATAGGCATCAGTTTGTATGTTTCTAAAATATCTTTGATTATTACGTCACCTGCGCCAAAACCAAACGCTGGGATTTTTTCATCTCCAAAGATTGAAAGCAGGTCATCATAACGGCCTCCTCCAAAAACGGAACGATGATTGTCTGGATTGTTGTCATACACTTCAAAAACAATACCGGTGTAGTAATCAAAACCACGCATTAAAGTTTGATCAAAGACGGTGTTAGTAATACCAAGTTTTTCAAGGCTCGCCATTACGTTTCTTATTTCCTCAATTTTTTCAGATACTTCCAAACTTTTAGGTAGTCTTGAGATAAATTCTTCAAAATTTTGTGAATTTATTAAAGTTAAGAATTCAGCACTTTTTTCAGATAGTAATTCTTTGATACCATTATCAAAATCTTTTGAGGAAAGTTTATTTTTTTTATCAATCAACTTACAAATTTTTTTAGCAGTTACTTCATCTAAAGACATTAAATCGTTTAAGACATAATTCATTATTTTTCTGCTATTCAGTCGGATCTGGAAGTCAGCATCTTTTAATCCCAATTCTTTCATAATAGAATAAGCTAGAGAAATAACTTCTACTTCCGCTGAAGTGTCACTAACACCAAACAAATCTACATTTAATTGCCAATGCTCTCTTAAGCGACCTTTTTGAGGTTTTTCATATCTAAAAAGATTAGGAATGGAATACCAGCGGAGGGGGAAGGAAAGTTCTTGTTTTCTAGCCGCTACCATACGAGCTACGGTCGGGGTCATTTCTGGTCTTAAAGTCACTTCTCGGTCTCCTCTGTCTGTGAAAGTATAAGTTTGTTCATTGACTATTTCTTCACCAGATTTAGCGCGGTATAGGTCAGCTGGTTCCAAAACTGAGGCATCATACTGATTATAACCATAGCTTTCACAAATCTTTTTAAATACATCAAAAATGTAGTTTTGAGTAAACATATCTTCCGGATAAAAATCCCGAACACCTTTGTAGGCTTCAGTGCTTAATTCCTGCCCGGCAATTAGACGGATGTTTGTGTTTTTCTTCATATTTGAGTATTGTATCAAAATATGAGTCAGAAACAAGCAGTTATAAATTTGGATAAAAAGGTGGGGGAAACTCCTTTGGAATGTATTAATCGTTTCAAGGTGGATAATCCTGAATATAAAAAGGAAAAGATGACATATGCTGGGCGCCTAGATCCACTAGCCTCAGGTGTTTTAATTGTTTTAGTCGGAGAAGAGTGTAAAAAGAAAGATAAATATTTAAATTTGGATAAAGAATATGAAGTGGAAGTTTTATTTGGTTTTGCGACAGATACGGGAGACGCGCTCGGTTTAGTTGCTGGACAAAAAAGAACGGATTTAAAAGTAGATGAAATCAGGAAAAGTCTGAATGATTTTATCGGAACTAAAACCCGTCCATATCCAAAATATTCTTCACCGGCTTTGGCCAAAGCCAAGATTCAAGAAAAAGAAGGGGAGATAAAATCATTCAAATATATTAGTAATAAATATATTACTAATCAAAACTTATTAAAAAATATTCAAAAAAGAATCGCCTTGGTAAATGGTGATTTCCGCCAGTCTAAAATTCTGGCTCGGTGGAAAAAAGCTCTAAATAAAAAAGAAAGTAAGTATTTAATTATAAAATTCAAAATCCATTCCTCCTCCGGCGTCTATATGCGCCAACTCGCTGAAGAAATAGGTCAAAAGTTTGGTATCTCCAGCTTAGCCTATAGTATAAAACGAGTAAGGGTAGAAAAATATTAACAACACAGCCACTCTGTCTATCAGAATATTCACTTTATTATGAATTGATTTATAGATACGCCATGGCGTATTTTAATGGAGAGTGATATAATCGAAAGATGAGGAAACATTTTAAATATAAAGGAGTGATTGTTAATGCTCTTGGTTTGCCTATATTTAATTCTGATAAAAAGAAAAATCTAGCATCGACACCAAAACGGAGTTATTCTTTCCATAAGTGCTTTGATTTTAATTTTGCAAATACTTCACCAAAAGATCTGATTGTGATGTACGATATCCCTTATGACAAAAGAAGTGAAAGGGAATGGCTTCTCCGACAGCTGAAAAAGTTTGACTATATTATGATTCAAAAAAGCGTCTGGGTCGGACCTTCACCACTGCCAATAGATTTTCTTGCATACATAAAATCTATTGGTCTTTTAGATCAGTTACGAACTCTAAAACTAGCCAAACCATATTCAAAAGAAGAAAAAAATCTGTAGAAATATTATTGTATTTGTATGAATTAAATACGCCATGGCGTATGTGGTAGTAGAATACTTCTTATTTTATGAGTTATAAAAACTACCAAATTTCCGCAACCTTTTGGGTTCTGACCCGGAAGGTTGCTTTTTTTTTGCACCCTGTATTATTAGGTGAGTCGGGATTAATAATTAATTATAAAAATATGGAGAAAGGAATTAAGCAAGATACGGAATTAATGATCGAAATTGAAATTGATAATCTTTTTAAAGAATTAGAGAACGCGGTGAGTAATTGGGAGGACGTGGAGTTTTCTGCTTCATCCTTGCATACTAGTAATGATGAATTGCCAAAATATAAAAAACAAGCCCTTTTTTTTAAAGAAAAATTTGAAAGAGAATTAAAAAAAGTAGAAGAAACCAACAGTTCTGTATTCGTGGAAAAATATAAAAGACGACTGTGGGAAATACAACAGATGCTCTAAATAATAACTAAATCTAGCCCTTAACCGGGCTATTTTTATTATATTGCGAATGGGAATTATTTATGCTATCCTGATTTCGTCGAAGATGTCTCGCGGGTTTAAGGTCAAGTTAATCAAAAGTTAATTTCTTAGCCGGTGCAGGGGTCGCTCTATCGATAAATTATTACTAGAATAATTAACCCGAACAAATTTTTTTAAAAAGAAAAACTTGAACGGGCAAGCAAAATGGCAAAGAAATTATATGTTGGTAATCTTTCTTACAATGCAACTGATGCAAGTTTGAAGGATACTTTCTCCGCTATGGGAACTGTGGAATCTGCTAATGTTATCATTGATAAGATGACTGGCCGATCTCGTGGTTTCGGATTTGTTACTATGACCAATGATGACGAGGCAATGAAGGCTATCGAATCAATGAATGGTGCCGAAGTGGATGGAAGAAAGCTTACTGTAAATGAGGCAAAACCTCTTTCAGAAAGACCCCCAAGAAGAAACTTTGATAACCGAGGTGGTGGTTCAAGATACTAAATAAGCCTCATCTTATTTAATTAAAATGAAACAAAAAGGTAGATCGAAAGATTTGCCTTTTTGTATATCTGTGGTAGACTAGTCTGTAGTTTGTTCTTTAAATTTATTGTATTAACTATAGTGGTTGATGCGATACATAAAAGAGGAGTAGGAATTATGTCTAAAGAAAGAATTTGTCAGGTTGGTTTCAGTAATGTCTTTGTGTCGGTGAACTCATTTAAAGCAAGGGTAGACTACACCAAAAAAGATATTTTAGTCAATGTTCATACTTCTGATGATGAGAATCATGACGGTAAGGTCATTCTGAGGATTAGTCGTCAGTTCTCAATTAAAAGAGGTGTAATATCACTTTGTTTCATTCATCCTAGGGACAAGAAAATGTCCCTAGAGCAAGCTCTTATTGAAGCGGATAATTTCGGGTTTTCACCCGCAACTCACCACGAGACTGTGAGTTCACTTGAGGCCGCAGATCGAGAGCAGATTTGGAAATTGTTTAGCCAAACTGATTCGATTAGGTATTCGTCAGGTCTTTTTCCAAAATCGTCAATGTCAGTGGCATGTTTAGCCTCAGCTGTCAGTTCTCAAACTGGAGAATTAATTCCAGTTTATGAAATTGACCGTTTCGGTGGACATAAACCACTCCTGCATCTTACGAAGTTAGTTTTTGATGCACCTGTACCATCAGCTATGGTACTTCCTTTTGTATCAAAAGCATAAGGAAAAGGAGTTGAAGTGGGGTTGAATCTATTGATAATATCATTAGGTTCAACTCCACTTTTTTTTATTTAAATTTTTATCTCACTGCTCTAGCTCTTTCTATTTTAGTTAAATATTTTTTTCTTAAACGTGTTGATTTAGGAGTAATTTCTAGGTAGTCTTCCTCTCCCATAATCTCAAGACCTTTTTCTATATCAATAGGTAATGAAGGAGTAAGGTAAATAGATTCATCGGATGAAGTTTTACGAATATTTGTAAGGTTTTTCCCTTTGATCGGATTCACGTCCATATCCTCGCCTTTAGTAACACTACCAATTATCATACCCTCATATAATTCTATACCAGGTTCAATATAAAGAATTCCACGTTCCTGTAAGTTCCATAAAGCAAAGGCGACTGCCTTTCCGGTTATCATTGAGACCATGGAACCAAAATCCTGTCTATAAATATCACCAGCAAAAGGTTTGAATCCAACAAAACGGCTACATAATATTCCATTACCTCTTGTATCAACAATAAACTGTCCCTTGAAACCCAAAAGTCCTCTGGTCGGTACTTCAAATACCATTTTTGTTTGACCATCTTTTGTTTTCATATCATTCATTATCCCGCGTCTCTTACCAAGTTTTTCAATAACTATTCCGGCAGATTCTTCTGGTACGTCAATCGTTACTTCTTCATAAGGTTCGGATTTAACGCCGTCAATATCTTTGATAATAGCTTGAGGCTGGGAAACTTGAAGTTCAAAACCCTCACGGCGCATATTTTCAATCAGTATTGCTACATGTAATTCGCCTCGGCCATAAACCTTCATTGTGTCAGAGGTAAACTCAATTTTTAAGCCCACGTTCATCTCTAGTTCTTTTTCTAAACGTTCACGAATCTGGCGGCCAGTAACAAATTTTCCTTCTCGTCCCGCAAAAGGCGAATCATTAACCAAGAAATTAAGGGAGATTGTAGGTTCATCAATATTGATTGATGGTAGCGGTTCCTGATTTTCATCTTCACAGACTGTTTCACCAATATAAGCATCATCCAAACCAGCAAAAAGAACAATATCTCCTGCATAGGCTTCAGATACTTCCTTTCTTTTTAAACCTTCAAAAGTAAAAAGCTTCGTAATTTTAAATGGTCTAGATCCACCAGAATGGGTTTTAGAAAAAATCCGCTGACCACTTTTCAGTGTTCCTTTGTAGATTCGGCAAATTGCAAGGCGTCCCATGAAGTTGTCATAAGCTAAGTTAAAAATTTGTGCAGTTAATGGAAGTTTTTCATCTTCTTTCTTATCAGCAGGTGGTATTTTTTCTAAAATTAAATCTAAAAGAGGAGTTAGATCTTTTTGTTCATCAGTCGGGTTTTTCATGGCCACCCCTTTTCTACCAATGGCATAAATAGTGGGGAAGTCTAACTGTTCATTGTTAGCGCCCAGTTCCATAAAAAGCTCTAAGACTGCTTCATGCGCCCATTCTGGTTTGGCAGCATTTTTATCGATTTTATTTATAACAACAATAGGTTTCAAACCAAGCTCCAATGATTTTTTTAAGACGAATCTAGTTTGTGGCATGGGCCCTTCTTGAGCATCCACTACTAAAAGAACAGTGTCGATTGAACGGAGGACGCGCTCCACTTCTGAACCAAAGTCAGCATGACCAGGAGTATCCACAATATTAATTTTTGTGACAGGGTGACCAGAACCTTCTGGCGGATAATAAATAGAAGTATTTTTAGAATATATAGTAATACCACGCTCAAGCTCGAGTTTATTTGAGTCCATAGATACTCCTTCTTCAGCCATGCCAGTCTGGCGCATGATAGCATCAGTTAAAGTAGTTTTTCCATGATCCACGTGAGCAATAATAGCTATATTTCGTATCTCCATAATTTTAGTATCTTCGTTAACAAATTAAAAGCGCCGAAGCGCAAAAGTGAATTTCTATTAAAGCATACTTTTTAGAATAAAGAAAGGTTATCGTATATTTGTATTGTGTGATAATTGTTATAGATTTAAAATCCCCAACGATAATATCAACGGGGTTTTTTACTTCTTTTTTAATAATTCTCTGATATCACCAGAGATACCTGTAGCATCACCTTCAAGTCCAGTCACATCACCAAAAATATTTGTTACATCACCGGTGATGTTTGTAACAAAACCAGAAATATTACTGACATAACCCTCGAGGCGGGTTATGTTTCCACTAAGTTTACTGACATCACCAGATAGATCAGCGACATCGCCAATTATATTTGAGACATCACCAGAAATTTTACTAACATTACCACGTATTTTTGTCACATCACCAGAGATATTTGAGACATCACCAGTAATACCACTGATATCACCAGAGATAGGCGATATAAACCCTCGAATATTTGAAGTGTCACCAATAATATCACTAACATCACCAGAAATATTTGAGACTTCACCAGAGACACCATTTATTTGACCAGAAATTTTAGAAGCATCACCTTTTATTTTGTGTATATTAACATTACCTTTTATTTTTGAGATATCACCCTTAATGTTACTAAAATCACCAAATATTTCTGGGTGAAGTCCGGTCACGTTTTGAGTATTTTTTTGAACTAATAATTGTTTTGTTTCTTTTATCATTGATCAATTATAGCATAAATATAATTATAATATAATATCATAAAAATCTATCTAAATTATCTGTATTTCTTTTTTAATGTTATTTCCATTGCCAAAACTATGTGGGGGGGGTATAATACTCATTGTGTTTAATCTTTATTAATTTAACTTACCCACATAAGGTCAAAAAAATGTCTAACAAAAAAGGATTTACATTACTCGAAGTATTATTAGTCGTTGGTATCATCGCCATCCTTGCTGGTATAGTGATACTTGCCATCAACCCCGCTCGTCAGTTAGCTCAAGCTCGTAATGCCGAGAGAGCCTCTGATATCAAACAGATCAATAATGCTATCATCCAGTACTATATAGATAACAGTATCTATCCAGCGACAGCCTCCACTACGGCTCTGGAAGAAATCTGTGATACTGGTTCTGCTTCCTCTACTGAACATACTGTAGACTGTGATGGTCTCACTGACCTCTCTATCCTTGTCCCAACCTACATTGTCTCTATACCTGTTGACCCTCAAGGACCAGTAACCTCTTTCCTAGACAAACTCATCACTAAAGTCTTGGCCGCTACTAATGGTACTAGTTACTATACAATGATAGAAAACAAAAAAGTGGTAATAACAGCACCTCAAGCTGAACTCGATGTTATAATTGCGATTGGGACGACGACTGTGGCAGAGGGTGGAGAAGTAATTGTTTGTGACACTACTTGTCAGGCTTTAAGAGTAGGATTAGTAGCATATTATCCTTTTGATAATGATATAGATGATTATTTTGGAGAGAATGATGCCACAGAGGTTGGCACAGTTACTTTTAACGGGACTGATAATTTTCTGGGAGATGCCTGCTTTGAAGTTGTAAATCCCACGAACGGCGACAATTTTGTTAATACTCCTCTGACCAGTGACCCCGTTCAAACAATTTCTCTTTGGGCAAAAGGAAACGGCTTTGTGCTTTCTTCTTGTCTACCAGGACATGATGATGGCAGTTTTATAATTTTGGCAACTGATAGTTATGTTGAACTTAGATCTATCGCCGGTTGGGAGCCGTCCATCACGGTCACTGGGGTCAATGTAAACGCAAACTGGACGCATATAGTGCTGGTTAACGATAATGCCAACCACTATCTTTATATCAACGGTCAATTAGGTGGAACCTATAGTGGCAATAGCGTTACAGGCGATAAGCCAATAGCTCTTGGACACATTACTTATTATCCTTTAGCAAACTATACTTATGACGGTTTAATAGATGAATCCGCTATCTGGAGTAGGGCTTTAACTCCAACTGAAGTTTCCCAACTTTATAATAGTGGTAGTGGACGGAGTTTAATTCAATAATTTATTTCAAATAAAAAGATGAAATTTAATGTCATCTTTTTTGATATTACAACTATTTTCTAACTATGTTAGTATAATGTGATAATGATTAAGGAACAGATTATTTCCTATATTAGCGAGATAATAGTAATTAATCATTTAAAAATCATAATTAGATTATTGTAAAAAATTATAACACAATGATCTCTAATAGGATGAGATTACATAGATTTTATATTAATCAAGTTATTGGGGAAGAAAAAGAAATTACCCTCACCGATCCGGAGCTTATTCACCAACTCGCAAATGTTTTTCGGTTTAAGATTGAAGACCAAGTTATTTTATTTGATGGATCAGGCCTTGAATATATTTCAGAAATAATTTCATTAACTAAAAAAGAATTGGTGGTGAAAATTTTGTCTTACTCCGCCAAAGCTACGCGGGATGTAAGCATCTCACTTTATCTTTCTCTTATTAAAAAAAGTAATTTTGAATTAGCTGTTGAAAAATGTACCGAAATAGGAGTAACTGAAATTCACCCAGTTATTTCTGAGCGCAGCGAGAAAAAAGATTTAAATATTGAACGTTTAGAGAAAATAGTGAAAGAAGCTAGTGAACAAAGTGGTAGATGTACTTTGCCAAAGGTTTTAAATATAAATCCTTTAGAAATTGCTGTTTCACAGGCTATTACTGAGGGTAAGTTATGTATAACGTTTCACACTGACGCCAATTCTTTTACCCCCTTCGAAATTACTCAGACTAACTCTCTCCATTTAACGCGGACTAATCATTCTGATAGTTTTCTGAATAAGTTCGAAGGGGAAGTGGCTATTTTTATTGGTCCGGAAGGTGGATGGACTGAAAAAGAAATGGCACTTTTTAAGAAAAATAATTTTGAAATACGTTCGCTCGGTCAAAATATTCTTCGTGCTGAAACTGCAGCGATTGTGGCAGTGTGGGAGGCTTTTAATTAGTAGTAATTATTTTAATAGGAATCAACTAATCTAAACTTTCACCTAGGTGAAAGTTTTATTTTTGTGATATAATTAAAGAATGAAAAAATATTTAAAATATAAGGGAGTCGCAGTTAATGCTTTTGGCTTACCGATACTTGTTTCAAATACGAATAAGAAGAAAAAATTTAAAAATACTCAGAGAAAATATTCAGAGTATAAGCACTTTGATTTTAATTTTTCTATCTCATTACCAATGGATACTATTGTAATGTTTGATATACCCTCAAACAAGAGGAGCGAGAGGGACTGGTTAAGGTACCAGTTGAAAGGATTTAATTACTCGATGATTCAAAAAGGTGTTTGGGTGGGTCCTTCACCATTACCAAAAGAATTTATCAACTATGCTGAATCTATTGGTTTTTTAAATAAATTAAATATATTAAAACTAGCTAAACCTTATTCGAAAAATCACAAATATATTCAATAAAATTATGTGTAAATAAATTAATCAATTAAAACTTTCACCTAGGTGAAAGTTTTAATATTATATATGATAATATTGGGGGATGATATTTACTAAGAATAAGTTATAAGGCGAGGAACTAAGTGGAAAAGAGCCAGGTAAAAATAGCCGGTTTCTGAAAGGAACCGGCTATTTTTAAATTTATTTTTTTATTTTTGATTCTCTAGCCACTCAAAAACCCAGTATTAGAAAATAAGAATTTTCACTACAGGGTAAGCTTTTTAACAGTAGTGATTATTAAATTATTTTATATTTTCTAAATATTCGAATACTTTCTCGTTAGTGAGCATCATTTCCACGTAGGCTTTGGTGCGGTCTTCAGTAGTACCCTTGTAAGTCTTTAAAAGATTTTCAACCTCTCTTTTGACTACTTCTGGATCAGCTTCTATTTTTTCATCTAAAGCAATCTTGGTAATAATAAGTTGAACTTTAGCTCTTTTCTCAGCGTCAGGTGTCCAATCCTTTTTTAAATCTTCCGGCGTCTTTTTTAAGTGTTTTAAATAATCTTCTACCTTCAAACCAGCGCGAGCGATATCATCCTCAAACTGAGCGTGCATTTTTCTTAGCTCATTTTCTACTAATATTTTTGGCATAGTGACTTTTGTATCAGCCATTATCTTTTCAACAATTGTCATTCTCTTTTTGTCCTTAGCCTTAAATTCTTTTTCTTTTTTAATTCCTTCCTTAATCCTATTTTTAAAATCATCCACGGTTGTAAAAGCACCAAGTTTTTTTACCCACTCTTCATTTACTTCCGGAAGCGGTAAATTATCATGATCACATTTTTCGGCACATGCCCCGTCGGAGCCAGCAGGCGGAGTGGGGTGAGTGCCTGCACGACCATTATCCTGATGGGCGTGGTGATTTTTTAAAGCGTAATTTTTTCTTATTTCTTCTATTGTCTCGTCTAACTCTTTTTCTGTTGCCTCAAATGGTTCAGCTTTTGTTTTACTCTCGGCCTGGGCAATTTTTTTATAATTGGCTAGCTTTATCTCCGGCATGACGGGGCCAATAATTTTAAACTGAACAGGATTTTTTTCCGCAAGTTTTGTTATTTGAATTTGGGGCATAGTTATAAAGTTTGTTTTGTTTTGAGCTAAAACATCTGGGAAAACTTCGTTAATGGCAAGTTCAGCCATTTCATTATAAAGAGCCAATTCTCCAACTTGTTTTACCAGTATTGCCTCAGGTACATGACCTGGACGAAAACCTGGAAGATTTATATCTTTTTGAATTTTAGCAACGGCTTTTGCCCGGTGGCAGGCCACAGAATCAGCGTCTATCTCACACTCTATTTCAACTTCAGAGTCTGCTAAATTCTTAGAGTCGATAATTTTATATTTTGTATTTTTCATAATTCCTTGAGTCTACCGAAAAAATAGGAAAAAAGCAAAAATAAACGTAATAAGAATTCTCTTTCTCACCACATCCTTTTCCGAGTACGAATTTTTTGAAGCTTAAAAAATTCTCCGTTTTCGGCTCAGCCAGCCTCAAAAGCCTCTCCAAAGGAAGATGGTTCAACGAGAATTTTTCTACTAGTCTAAAACTTTAAGATCTAAATTGTTTAAGTCAGTTTGGATATCTTCTACCTCAGTTGAATCTCCAGTAACCACATCTCCAACTTCCATTGTAGCTTTTTGTTGTTCAATTTTATCAAGTCGATTACTGATAAAATACCAACTCCCAATAATTAAGAGAATTATAATTATAATAGCCCCGGTCACTCCACCTATTCCATTTGATTCTGCTTTTACTTCATTTTCCATATAGTTTTATTTTATTATATTAATAATTACTCATTTGTTGAGGTGGCGGTGGAGCTGGCTTTTTCATTCTTTTCTTTTTGAGGTAAAACCTTTGTTATTTCCTTTATGGTATCAACTAACAGGGCATGGGTAGCCTTGGCTAGGGTTCGGATTTCTACTTGGGCAGCTTTTATATCCTGAAATAGTTGGGTGCTGTCGGCTTCTGTTATCTCGGTTTCTATCATGGTTGCCAAAGCTTCTCCTTTAGCTATTAAGTCCTCAATTTTTACGGAGGCCTCAGCTAGCTTTGCTTTAGCGGCGGTCATATCTAGACTCCTACCTTCTAAGATGGTGATTCTGGCTTGTATTTTAGAGGCAATTTTCCCAAGAACATCAGTTACTTTCAGTTCTTTATTTAATAATCTTTCCTTAACTTTTCCCATTTGCTCTAACTGTTTTTGTAATCTTTCGTTTAGTCTCTCAACTTTTTTCCCTGGGGCATAAATAGTAGTTGAGGCTGTAGTAGAAGCAATTCTCGCTCTAATTCTTTCGATATTATTTTCTCTATTTTCCAACCTTCTTTCAGTAGTGCTGGCTCGTTCAAAACGGCTTTCAATTTTTATTTCACGGTTTTCTATTTTAGTTTCTCGATTAACTTTTGAATCTTCCTCAGCTTTTGCAACCGATAGTGATGGGACTAACAACGAAAGTAACATAATCAAACTTAATATTTTTTTCATATTTTATATTAATTAGCTAATAAATTTATATAATTATTATTAAACTATACATAATAATTATATACTAAAATGCCCGCCTAGCAAGGCGGGCATTTTAAATGTAATTTGCTTATTTTTTAAAGGACTAAGGCAACAATAATAAGGGCTACGATATTGAGTATTTTAATCATTGGGTTGATAGCTGGACCGGCGGTATCCTTATAAGGATCCCCAACAGTATCACCAGTAACAGCAGCCTTATGAGCATCACCACCCTTTCCCCCGTAATTTCCAAGTTCAATATATTTCTTGGCATTATCCCAGGCTCCACCACCGGAAGTCATAGAGATAGCTACAAAAAGTCCAGTAACAATAGAACCCATAAGAAGTCCACCGAGAACCACTAAACCATTTTCTTTTCCAAAAACTAAAATTACCAAGATTGGAGCAAGAACCGGAATCAAAGCTGGAATAATCATTTGTTTTATAGCGGCACCAGTGACGATAGAAACACATTTTGCATAATCTGGTTTGCTAGTCCCTTCCATGATTCCTTTTATTTCTCTAAATTGTCTTCGAACTTCTTCTACTACTTTACCAGCAGTCTTTCCAACTGCTTCCATACAAAGAGCCCCAAAATAATATGGTAGAAGTCCTCCTATAAAAAGTCCGATGATTACAAATGGATTTGAAAGGTCAAAAGAGATGACTTTTTCCGCTTTTACAATTTCTTCTGTGTAGGCAGCAAACAGAACAAGAGCCGCTAGACCAGCAGAACCAATAGCGTAACCTTTTGTTACGGCTTTAGTAGTGTTACCCACGGCATCAAGTGGATCTGTAACATCACGAACTTCCTTTGGTAATTCAGACATTTCCGCAATACCACCAGCGTTATCAGTGATAGGTCCATAAGCATCAATTGCCACAATAATTCCAGTCATGGAAAGCATGGACATAGCAGCTACAGCAATTCCGTAAAGTCCACCGAAATGATATGTGGTGGTAATACCTAGAACAATAGTGATTAAAGGCCAAGCTGTAGATTTCATAGAAACCGCTAATCCTTGGATAACATTTGTTCCGTGACCAGAAACTGAAGCTTTAGCTATAGACTGAACTGGAGTGTATTTGGTAGAAGTAAAATATTCAGTGATGATTACTAAGGCACCAGTAACAATTAGTCCTACAAGTGAGCAGATAAAAAGATCCATCACTGTATAGTCTGTCCCATTATCCACCATCAACATTTTAGTGATAGGGTAGAAGGCAGCCGCCGCAAGGACTCCGGCGACAATTAAACCTTTGTATAAAGCCCCCATAATATTTTGTGATTTTCCAAGTTTAACAAACCAAGTACCAATGATTGACGCAAAGATAGAGATACCGCCGATTGCCAATGGATATAATATTGCACCCTCAAAACCAGCAAATAAAAGTGAGCCTAAAAGCATGGTAGCGACAGAAGTCACAGCATAAGTTTCAAACAAATCAGCGGCCATACCAGCACAGTCACCCACATTGTCTCCTACGTTATCAGCAATCACTCCTGGGTTTCTTGGGTCATCTTCTGGAATTCCTGCCTCAATTTTTCCTACAAGGTCAGCACCCACATCTGCAGCTTTTGTAAATATTCCTCCACCAAGTCTAGCAAAAATAGAAATTAAAGAAGCTCCAAAACCAAGACCAACAAGAGCATTAACATTTCCACCACTCAAAACATAAAAACTAGTAACACCAAGAAGAGCAAGACCAACAACTAAAAGTCCAGTAACTGTTCCTCCTTTAAAAGCTAAATCTAGAGCTTGTTTTAAACCACTTTTCGCTGCTTCGGTTGTTCTAACATTAGCGCGGACTGAAACATTCATTCCGATATAACCAGCTAGGGCAGATAATATAGCACCAACAATAAAACCTATAGACATTCCCCAGCCAAGTTTTGGTATAAAACCAATTATAAGAAAAATAGCTATAGCAATATAGGAAATTGTTGTGTACTGTTTGTTTAAATAAGCGCGAGCTCCATCTTGGATAGCCTTGGCAATTTCTTGCATGCGGGCACTACCGGCACTTTTTTGTAAAATAGTCTTCGCTAATACTAAGCCGTAAGCAATAGCGACAATCGAAGCGATTAAAACAAACCAAATGTATGGATTCATAATTAAAAATTAATTAACTAATAATGAGAAATACTATAGCGGATTTTGGGTTTTTCTACAAGGAGGAACCCTTGAAATTTTATTTTTTCTTTGCACGATAAAAATTATTGACAAAATTTAGAATAAATGTAATTCTATAGATAGAATAGTTACTAAATTACTAATGGAGGTGATATGAATAAGTTCTTTAATAGATTAGGCATTGTCATTATTTTTTCTTTCGTTTTTATTCTCTGCTCAATCCTTTCATTTTGGTGGACTTATCGTATGGTCAAAGAGAATAAAAAAAGGGAAGCGGCAAATTTTGCTAGAAATAGTTTTTTTGGCATAGTAGCCCTTGTCTCCCTGATTAGCATGTGGATAGCTCCTTTCCCTTGGAATGAGCTGCTAGCTTTAGTGGGAGTCCTTACCCTGGTTTTGGTTTATTGGGATATGGATAGGTTGATAAAAATTGAGTCTAATAATGTCACAGAAAGGAGATCATTATGAGTCCACATTACATGATGGCAACAAAGGCAGAGCATAGGCTTGGGGATTTGAGCGAAGATGAGCCCACCCTCTGCTTTGTTGATGGAGAAGAGGGGGATTACTATACTGGGTCATGGGTTGAAGGCTTTGGTTTTTTCAATGTGAAGTTTCCAAAAGCTACCACCCGCGAACTGACCGAGGAGGAGATCAAACTCCAGAATAGCTGAGGCATCTCTATCGGAAGTCGCATTGTGGAAGTGATTCAAGTAGCTTTGGCTATCTAAAATCGGTAGCGGTTATTGCTAAAGGCGGGGAGTGTTTTTTGAACATCCCCGCCTTTTTTAATTACCAACCCTTCCTTTCTTAGGAGAGGTCAAATTCTGATTTTGGGGTGTTTTTTACTTCCCATCACTTCCATTCGCAGTTTCTAAATCATCATTTTCCTCTGCCACAATCGGAGCGGCAGTGGAGTGAATATCAATTTTCCAGCCGGTGAGTTTAGCTGCGAGGCGGACATTTTGACCACCTTTACCAATAGCGAGAGATTGCTGGTCAGGAGAAACTTCTACAATTGCTTTTTTCTCTTCATCATCAGTCTCAATATTTAATATTTTAGCAGGAGATAGGGCGTCCTCAATAAATCTCTTCTGATCTGCCGACCATTCAATAATATCTATTTTTTCTCCACCTAGTTCGCTCATAACGGTCGCTACACGGACTCCACGTTGACCCACAAGTGAACCCACTGGATCAATATGTTCATCAATTGATTGGACAGCTACCTTTGAGCGAGAGCCAGCTTCCCTGGCAATTGCCTTCATTATTACCGTACCGTTGGACACTTCTGGAGCTTCTTGCTTAAATAATTCTTCTAGAAATTTTGGGTGAGAACGTGAAAGCTTAAGAAAGATTCCTTTAGGAGTTTCTTCTACTCGGTAAAGATAAGCTCGAACTCTTTCTCCTTGCTTATACTTTTCACCAGGGATTTGTTCTTCATAAGGCAAGATAGCAGTGGCCCGGCCCATATCAATGAAGATATTTCCTCGCTCCATTCTTTGAACATTACCAGTAACAATTTCACCTTCCTTTTTACCATATTCACCAAGAACAGAAACTTTCTCTGCCTCTCGGAGCTTTTGGATGATAACTTGTTTAGCAGTTTGGGCAGCAATTCGGCTGAAATCATCTTTAGTTTCAAGTGGAAAAATTATTTCTTCACCAGCTTCTACCCCCTTTTTAATTTTTTTGGCGTCTTCTATTAAGATATGATGTTCTGGATTAAAATAAACCACTTCATCTTCATCATCTCCAAATTCTTTACTTTTTGTTTTATGACCGTATTCGGTCTTTTTATTATCTAAAGGCTCATTTTCATCTGGCATGACCACCTCATCTTTTTTTACAACAACCTTTACTTGTTCAAACTCAGTTTTACCTGAATTTATATCAAATTTAGCTTTGATGATCTGACCTCTTTTACCATATTCCTTTTTATAAGCGGTGGCTAAAGACATACTAATAGCCTCAAGCATCTTTTCCTTTTGGACACCCCTTTCTTGTTCTAACTGTTCTAAAACCGCATTTAATACTTTTAGATCTACCATGTTGATTTTTAAGGAGCGAAGCGACTATAAAAATCAACACCCTGTGCAATGTTTTGTTTTAGCAAAACAGTTTCTATTGCACGGGGTCGTGACACTAAAGTCTACCACCTCCTCTTATTAAATTAATAAATTGCTACTTTTACTCAGTGTTTTCTTACAAAACGAGTCCGCCTTTTTGGCGAACTGCGTACTTATTTACTAGTATAGCAAATTTTCCATTGCTGTCAAATTTATATGTGATATAATAAACTAATAATTATTTACTAGCATTTATTAATTTTATCTAAATAAAAATGAAAAAAATATTTTTTACTATGTTCTTGGGGTTGGCAATATTAATCTCCACCCCAGCACTTCTTTTGGCAGGAACTGTAGGTCAGTTGCGAACAGCCACTGGCGAAGAAGGCTTGTATAAATTCCAAAGTGTTGATTTTGCTGTATCCACAGGGGACAATGCTATGGGTAAAACATACAAACCTGGTGATGTAATTGATTTTGAAGGTTCAGTGCACAATAAAAACAGTTACCCTGTAGTCCATGGTTATATTTTTGCTCGAGTGGGGGAAGTCCATGGAGCCTATATGTCCGAAGGTTACAAAATCGTGGATGAATTCTATGTAGCAGAGGATATTGCTATTGACGCGGACTCACAGCTACCAGTAAACTTTTCTTGGACAGTTCCCGCTGGTTTAAATAATGGCCAATATTCAGTAGATTATTTCTTCTCTGTTGATAATAGGTTTAACTTAGGTGGTTTACCTTTTACAAATGAAATTAACGCTGGAGCCTCAGATTTTTTTATAGACACTGATGTAAAAAAAGTTTTTGAATTGGATAAAACATTGACCACTATTAACGGGGCGCAATATTACCATATTGGTGCTTGGCCATCATTTAGTACTGGTTCATTTGTTGCTATTAATCAGCCAATTGTGAATTATAGTGATAATGCTATCTCACTTGATGTTACTTATGATCTATATTCTTGGGATTCATTAAGGAAAGAGGATTTTGTTAACACTAAAAAAGAAACTATTACTGTACCAGCCAAGTCTACTATTAACCTAGTTTATAATATAGAGAAAATAGAGCTACCGGTTTCTTATATAAAAGTAACAGCAGAGAAGGATGGTGTAACATCTATTGTTAATATTAGATTAGGTTCAGATATAACAGAGACTCGTATTAATTATTCTGCAATAAACAAATTCCCATTATTAAAAGGGGATAGTTTTAGTTCCTTTATTTCTTACCACACCACTTCCGGAGTAAACAAAGATGCAGTATTGTCTGTAACCTTGAAGGATCAGGAGAATAATATCCTATATTCCAATACTCAAACTACAGATATTGGGACTCAAGTTGAAGCATCAGCTGCAGAGCTCGTGGCGGAATCAGATTACACTTATTTAAAATTAGAGGCCGAGCTAAAAGATAGTGAAGGAAAAATAGTTGATTCTTATCAAGCTGTATATGATTGCGATACCTTAAATTCTGAAGCTTGTTATGCTATGAGAGCCAGTGGTTATGATTACAAGATTTTACTATACTCACTATTTGCTGTTTTGTTCTTATTAATCATAATTTTCCTTTTGATCAAGAGTAAAAAAAGTGATAATAACAAACCATTAGTTGCTTTGACTGGGTTTTTGTTATTCTTCTCTTTATTTCCATTGATTTCCAGTATTGTAGCTAAGACAGGGTTGGTTTCTGCTAGTGAAATATATATACCTTCAACTTCTCAGAGTAATACATCTAGTGTTTACAGAACCTCTGGTTGGGAGGATAGACGGTTCGCCGATATTATGGTTTCTAGAAGATTAGATGCTTGGATAAATGTAGATAGTAATAATGCTTCTACAGATATATCTTCATTAAAAATAGGAGATGTTTTTTATGTCAGAGCTAGGTCTGTGTGTACATTTCTAACTGCCGGTGGAAATTGGGATACACCATATTGTGATAATGTTCTAAACTTTACTGATTCAGCTTCTGATAATGAAGGTAGATTATTTATGACAACTCCTGCTCATACTCCAGCTATTAATTTTGATTCTAGTAAAATAAGTTGTGTCTTAGTAAACTCAGCCTTAGCAGATACTGAGTGGGATGTAAGTTTAGGGTCTGGAACTAACTATACTACAGTTTGGAAATGTACTGCTACAGGAGCTGGAGTAAGTACCGTTAGTACTACTTTTACAGCGGGAAATTCTAATATGTATGCTTGTGCAGTTAGTGGAGGAGATATTAGAGTAACCGCTACTAATCCTAATAATAATAATCCCGATTGTGATGGAGGAAATATATCTACTCGTATTGGTTTTGGTTCAACTAATAATTATAATATAAATGATTATTCTATTTCTTTACCAGGTACGGATTTTACTTGGACAGTAAATATACAAACACCAATACACGGCGGATGGTCCGCTTGGAGTCCTGCCTCTTGCCCAACCGCTTGTGGTTTACCGGCTAGTACTCAAATTAGAACTTGTACTAATCCCCCTCCATCCAATGGAGGAAATAGTTGTGTTGGTTCAACTACTCAAACCTGCCCAGCTACAGCTGCTTGTTCTCTGCCAGCATCTTCTTCCTCTTCAGCATCTTCTCCTGGGAGCAGTCCTGGTACATCAATAATTGATCCAAATTGTACAACGAGTACTTGTAACCCATATATTCCCCAACTAACATATGATTCAAATTTAAACTGTACCTTCAATAGTCCACCAACTAGTCCTATCCAAGTAAATACCAGAACTGAATGGAATATTAGCTCTACTACTAATAGAATTGATTGGAAGGTAAATGGGACTGTTGTTACTGGTGAAAATAATAATATCTTAGAAAGGTATTTCAGTACTGTTGGTTTGAAGACAGTACAAGCATTAGTTTCTAACAGTACTCATTATGGTGAATGTACCGCTACCACCACCGTTGTCTTGCAAGGTGGAGGAATTGGTGAGCAGTAGACGAATTTTAAGCGTAAAATTCGCGTCGAAATCAGTAGATTTTCGACGGGAAATAATGCAAAATTTTAAGCGTAAAACAATATACTAAAAAGCTCGGTTAAAACACCGAGCTTTTTATTATTATATTTATTTGTGATATAATTAAATCAAATGATTGTTCAGGAAAAGCAATTGAAAGAGTTCTTAATTGATTCTGGTTTAATAACTGAGTCTGATTACAGCCGTGCTTTAAAAGAATCTTCAGAAAGTAAAAGTAAATTAAAAGTTGGTAATGTTCTTGTAAATAGCGGTAGGATTAGCGAAAATGATTATAGACGAGCAGAAGCTTATGTCTTTGGTATTCCCTATGTCAGTTTGAAAGATCAGAAGATTGATTTAAATGTTCTCTCTCTTATCCCCGAGCCAATAGCTAGAAAGCACAATGCCATTGCTTTTAGAAAGTCGGGTGATGCTTTAGAAGTAGCAATGCTTGATACAAAAGATCTTTCAGCTATTGAATTTATTAAAAAGAAAGTTGATTTGAGAATATTACTTCGCCTAACTGATAGTGACTCTATCAAAAGTGCTCTTCTCCAGTATCAGAAAAGTTTGCGAGATGAGTTTGGTGATATTATAAAAAAAGATGCTGCCGCTTTATCAAATATTATTGAAGGCCAAGGTAACATTAGTGTAGAAGGGGATTTGAAAAAGTTGGCTGAGGATTTGCCAGTCATAAGGATTTTAGATACTTTATTAAAACATGCCATCACTCAAAATGCCTCAGATATTCACATAGAAGTTCTAGAAGGCGAATTGTTAATCAGGTATCGGATTGATGGTATTCTCCATGATGCCATGATTTTACCTAAAAGCATTGCATCTAGTATTGTCGCTAGAATAAAAGTTTTAGCGAACCTAAAACTTGATGAAAGACGTTTACCACAAGACGGACGATTTAAAATAAAAGTAAATGATGAGGATGTCTCTTTCCGTGTTTCTATTCTACCTATATATTATGGAGAGAAGGTTGTCCTAAGATTACTTAGGGAGAGCGCTTCTGGTTTTACCCTTGAAATGATGGGTTTTCACGGAGACTCTCTAGAAATTTTACATGAGTCAGTCAGACAAACAACTGGCCTGATTCTAATCACTGGTCCAACTGGCTCGGGAAAAACAACCACCTTATATACTTTATTAGATGTTCTTAATACCCCCGGTGTTAATATTTCTACAATTGAGGACCCGGTAGAATATCAGATGAATAGGATAAATCAAACTCAAGTAAAACCTGAAATCGGTCTTTCTTTTGCGAACGGTCTTCGCTCCCTTGTCCGTCAAGATCCAGATATAATTATGGTTGGGGAAATCCGTGATAATGAGACAGCCTCTCTCGCTATCAATGCTGCTTTGACGGGACATCTTGTGCTTTCCACTTTACACACAAACTCTGCGGCGGGAGCGATGCCAAGGTTAATTGATATGAAGATTGAGCCTTTTCTGCTTGTTTCTACTATTAAAGTAGTTATAGCCCAAAGGTTGGTTAGAAAATTAAATAAAAATACAGAAAAATATTTGTTATCTAAATCAGAAATAACTTCCCTGGCTAGAATTATAGATTTAGATAGGGTTTTACATTTTTTGAAAAAAGAGAAAATTATTGAAGACAAAGATACCATTGAGACGATACCTTTTTATAGACCAAAGGAGTCAGTGGAAGCTGAAGATATATATAGTGGACGTGTTTGTATTAATGAAGTATTAAAGATATCGGAGACTATCAAAGAGCTTATAATAAAAGGAGAGGCTGATAATGTTATAAATGCACAAGCTAAAAAAGAGGGGATGATGAGTATGATGGAAGACGGATTATTTAAGGCTGCTCAAGGCATAACAACCATTGAGGAGATTTTGCGAGTAATTTCAGAATAAAATGCGTTATAAATTTAAAGCAATTAAAAAAAGTGGTGAAAAGTATGAAGGGATTTCTGAGTCTCAAAGTAAGTTTGATTTGTTTAATGAGTTAAAAGCTGAGGGGGGGATGCTTATATCAGCAGAGGAAATAAATAATATTGGTCTTAGGAAATATTATTATAGGTTTTTAAATATTTTCAGTTTTCTTATAGGAGTTTCAACTATCCAAAAGATAAATTTTGCAAAAAACCTAGCCACCATGACAAAAGCTGGTCTGTCTTTAAGCCGAGCTCTATCAGTCATTGAAAGACAAATGAAGGACCCTCACTTTAGAAGCGTGGTTATTGACATAAACATTGAGATCAAAAAAGGAAAAACTTTAAGTGAGAGTTTAAAAAAATATCCGAACATTTTTTCTAATTTTTTTATCTCTGTTGCTAAGGCCGGTGAGGAAAGTGGTAGTCTATCACAGGCCTTAACTAATGTTGTTATCCAAATGGAGAAAACATATCATCTCCAAAAGAAAATTAAAGGGGCAATGATTTATCCGGCTGTAATCATTTTGGTAATGATAGCTGTTGGAATACTAATGTTTATTTTTGTAGTACCGGGTCTAACCCTAACCTTTAAGGAGTTGAACACTGAATTACCTTTTAGTACAAAATTACTTATCTCCTCAAGTGACTTTCTGATCATTTATTGGCCCATCACAGTATCTGTAGTTATAGTTTTTATTCTCGGAATATACTTTTCTCTAAAAACATTTACTGGGAAAAGAATTCGGGATTTTGTCGTTATGAAGTTACCAGTTGTAGGGGAATTAGTTAAAGAAGCAAATTCCGCTAAAGTTGCTAGAACATTGTCCTCCCTTCTTTCTGCTGGGGTACCGATAGCACAGGCTATTCAAATTGTTATGGGAATCGTAAATAACTATTATTATAAACAAGTCCTAGTGCAGTCCCTAAAAGCTGTAGAAAAAGGAGATACTATTTCTAGTATTTTTATGAGTAATCCGGAATTATATCCAACCTTTGTCGGAGAAATGATGAGTGTTGGAGAAGAAACAGGTAGTATGGCCTCGATGCTTGGGGAGGTAGCTATTTATTATGAAACTGACGTTGAGGAAAAAACAAAAGATATATCAACTATTATTGAACCAGTTTTAATGGTTATTATTGGTATTGTAGTAGGTTTCTTTGCTTTTTCGATGATTACACCAATCTATTCTGTAATGGACACTATTTAATTATAAAAAAAAGATGAAAAATAAAGGGTTTACTTTAATTGAGGTTTTAATTGTTCTAATTATTTCCTCTTCAATTCTTATAATTGTGATCAGTTCTTTTTATAAATTAGTAAAAACTCAGGCACTCGAACGTGATCTTTCTTCAATCATTGCTATCATTGATCGGGCAAAATCTCTTGCTCTAAACTCTGAATCTGCTAGTCAATACGGGGTGTATTTTTCAAGTTCAACCGCTGTACTATATAAAGGTATAAATTATATTCCAACAAGCACCAGTAATGAAATATATTTTTTAAATAATCGGGTTAATATATCCTCCATTAATTTAATAGGAAGTAGTACTAACCAAATTACTTTTAGCCGAATTACTGGTTATTCTAATGCTAGTGGCACTGTCTCTATATCACTTAAAGATAATTTTTTACCAGATCGTATTATTAAAATTTATAGGACAGGGGTAGTGGAATACAAATAATATGCACATTTTTTTAAAGAAAAAGTCTGGTTTGAGTTTAGTAGAGGTAATAAGTGCCTTAGCAATCACTCTTTTGGTTTCTTCTATTTTGGTTTTTGCTAATTTAACCTACTTTAGAACTTCGACGGATAGTATTAACGATATTACAGCTCTATATTTGACAGCAGAAGGTGTAGAAGTCATAACATTTTTAGCTAAAGATTGGCATAATTTAGGTGAAGTGGATGTTGATTATTACTTATTTTG
>JBFZBC010000012.1:0-20314 GCA_041308645.1 bacterium | reverse complement strand
AAAAAATTCCTCGTGCTCCAGCAATACAACATTCTTATGGAGTTTGATTTCATATATAAAATTTTATGATATAATTAATGAAATAATTCAAAACAAATGAGTAAAAAAAATAAAAACAAATCAAGTCGTTCCTTATCAGAAAATCCATTAAGAAATCTTAAAAAAGAAACCAAGCACAGTATCCTCGCAATTATATTTTTTGTCTTATCACTTCTCACTCTGCTCGCAGTTTGGGACTTGTCTGGAATAGCTGGAGAGAAATTTCTAAATGCTTTTTCATATCTGTTTGGTAGGATCGGTTACTTTTTAATGCCAATCATTTTTATTCTTCTTTCTATTTCTTTTCTTAAACATGAGGAGAAAGAATTTAGTGGACTTAAAAGTATCGGCGCGCTTTTGTTTTTCTTTTCTGGTCTTGGAATCGTGGATACTTTATCAAAGATTTTAGAGTGGATAGATCCGTATAACGGAGGACTCTTTGGCAGACTAATCTCTGCTCCCCTACTTAGCCTTTTTGGTAGCACTACAACTTTAATTATCCTTTTTGCTCTGGTGGTGATTTCTTGTTTGGTACTCTTTGAGGCGGAGATCACTATGGATACTTTGTGCTTCTGGAGGAGATTTAGAAAAGAAGATGAGGAAGAAGATGAAGAAGAAGATGTTAATATAAAGGGAGAAGAAGAAATAGAAAAACTTGAACCTAAAAAAGAAGAAAAGACTGAAGAAGTAAAAACAAAAGAATCACTATTTGCTAAAAAAGCTTCGGCTGAAACAAAAGAGAAAAAAGAAGATCCCTCCGAGATGGCGAGTAGGGAAATGGATATTGCTATGCGAAATAATCCTGGGGCGAAAGAGTATGTTCCTCCCCCATTGTCCCTACTTGAAGGTGATCGCGGTAAACCAGGAACTGGAGATATCAAAGCTAATGCCAATATTATAAAAAGAACTTTGCAAAAATTTGGTATTGATGTGGAAATGGATGATGTAACTATCGGTCCATCAGTCACTCGTTATGCTATTAAACCAGCAGAAGGAGTAAAACTTTCTAAAATTGTTTCTCTTCAAGACAACTTGGCTTATGCTCTGGCCGCCCACCCGATCCGTATTGAAGCCCCAATCCCTGGAAAATCACTCGTAGGTATTGAAATTCCCAACACCACCAAAACTACCGTGGGTCTGGCTTCACTACTAGCCTCTGATAAATTTAGTACCTCAGAAAAACCACTATTAGTTTCCCTTGGAAAAAGTATTTCCGGCGAAGCGCATTTTGCTAACCTAGGTAAAATGCCTCACGTCCTTATTGCCGGAGCTACTGGTTCGGGAAAGTCTGTTACTATCCATGCCATCATTACTTCCCTACTCTACAGGAATTCGCCTGAACTTTTGAAATTCATAATGATTGACCCAAAGCGTGTGGAGCTCACTGTTTATAACAAAATTCCCCATTTACTTACTCCAGTTATAACTGAAGCTAAAAAAACTATCCTTTCCCTAAAATGGGCAGCTAAAGAAATGGACCGCCGTTATGATGTGTTACAGGAGCGCGCATGTAAAGATATTGATTCTTATCATAAAAATATTCTGGCTCCCTCTTTACAAAATATAAAGGAAGCGAAAGAAAAAGGCCGGGATGAAAGAAAGATTGAACTACCAGAAACCATGCCTTTTATTGTGATAATCATAGACGAGCTTGCTGATATTATGATGACTTACCCTAGAGAGCTGGAAAGTGCGATTGTTCGCCTTGCTCAGATGAGCCGAGCGGTTGGTATTCACCTTGTTTTATCTACTCAGAGACCATCTGTTAACGTTATTACTGGTCTTATTAAAGCCAACATTCCCGCTCGTATTGCCTTGCAGGTGGTATCCCAAATAGATTCCCGAACCATTATTGATAGTCCGGGAGCAGAAAAACTTCTTGGATCTGGAGATATGCTGTATTTGGGTGGTGAGATGAGTAAGCCAGTCAGACTTCAAAGCGCCTTTATTTCTGAACCAGAAGTTAAAAAGGTAGTAAAATATTTAGCTGATCAATATAGAGATGAAATACCTTCTGAAGGAATTAACTTTACTGAAACAGCAACAGATAGAAATCTATTGTTTGAAGGTAGTATAGGAGATGATATAAGTGATGATGATGAGCTTTATGAAACAGCCAAGGAAGAAGTCATCCAAGCTGGTAAAGCTTCCACTTCATATATTCAAAGAAAATTAAGTGTGGGTTATGCTAGAGCGGCTAGACTAATGGATATGCTGGAAGAACGTGGGGTGATCGGCCCAGGGTCTGGAGCTAAAGCAAGGGAGATACTCGTCGGAAGGACAGAGAGTAGTGATATGCGGGAAACAGAAACCGATTCAGAAGAATTAGAAGAAAAAGCAAGTAAAATGTTGGCTGAGGAAACTAAAATAAATGTGAATGTAGATGAGAACGGTTTCGAAGAACCAAAAAATCCAAAGGAATTCTAATTCACCCGAGAAAATTTTTACTAACACATGATGCATATAATCGAGAAAAATATATGAAAACAAGATATGGTCGAAATCACGTCCAAAAAATCTTAGCTAACTTTTTTATTAATAAAAACTTTAACGGGTAAATGAGCCGGCAAGAAACAAAATTTTATTTTAAAGCTCTTATAATAACTCTTTTTCTTATTGCCCTCTTTGCTTATGGGACATTTGAAGTCTGGAATTATGTCACCGGACCAAAAATAACAATCACCCACCCTAGTAATGGCGCCGTGGTATCCGAATCACTTATCACTATTGAAGGACAGGCAAAAAACGTGAAGGAAATTACTTTAAATGACCGGCCGATATTAATAAATGAAGCCGGTATCTTTTCAGAAAAAATACTTTTATCATATGGATATAATGTGTTAGAATTAAGGGCAATGGACCGATTTGGTAAAACCACCGAGCAGAAATTACAATTAGTTTATAAGTAGTTTAATAATCAGGAGTGGGAATGACAAAAGAATCATTACCCCGGTGTAATAATTTGTAAATGCAAATTAAAAATGTAAACATTTTTACTACACTGGATGTTGATTTTTATTGTCGCTTTGCTCTGTAAAAATCAACATGATAAAAAAAGAAAAAAAGGAGCCGAAGGTAATGGGTGCAAATATCGATTCAACACTAAATGAGATCCGTACTAAATTTGGTGATGATTCGATAATGAAACTTGGAGATAAACCTCGTGTGGACGTGAACGCTGTTTCCACTGGTTCCATAGGTCTTGACGCTGCCCTCGGTGTGGGTGGACTTCCTCGTGGCCGAATAATTGAAATTTTTGGACCAGAAAGCTCTGGAAAGACTACCCTCGCCTTACACGTGGTCGCCGAAGCTCAAAAACTAAATGGTTTATGTGCCTTTATTGATGCTGAACACGCTATGGATCCAGAATATGCTGGAAAAATTGGAGTAAAAATTGACGAACTTCTTATTTCTCAACCAGATAATGGTGAGCAAGCACTTGAGATTGTGGAAAGCTTGGTTCGTTCCGGTAAGATGGATGTGATAGTTATTGACTCAGTGGCTGCCCTCACACCAAAAGATGAGATCGAGGGTGATATGGGTGCTCAACATATGGGTAAGCAAGCACGCTTGATGTCTCAGGCTTTGAGGAAATTGACAGCAATTGTTGCTAAAAGTAAAACGATTGTGATTTTCATAAATCAAATCCGTATGCAGATCGGTGTAATGTTTGGTAATCCAGAAACTACTCCTGGTGGAAAAGCTTTGAAATTTTATACTTCAGTCCGTTTAGATATACGCAGAATTGCTCAGATTAAAAAAGGTGAGGAAATAATGGGGGGAAGAATAAGAGTGAAAGTAGTGAAAAATAAAGTTGCGGCACCTTTTAAGCAAACTGAATTTGATCTAATGTATAACGAGGGTATTTCAAATGAAGGTGAAATAATTGCACTTGGAGAAAAAATGGGTATTATAAGGAAAACTGGTAATTCATATGAATGGGCAACAACAGAAAATGATGAGGAAAGAAAACTTGGCCGAGGATATGACTCAACTAGACAGTTTTTGAAAGAAAATCCAAAAATTTTTGATAAGATTTTAAAGGAAATAAAAGTTAAACTAAAAGAGATTTAAAAGGTGAAAAACATTAATAATTTTAATAAACAATATGTTTGGCTTGGCTGTATAACCATAGGCCCTCTTATTGCCTATGCTGCGGTTTTTTATCCTGGTCTTTCTGTGCTAGCTGTGGCTTTCTTTCTTGTTGGTCTTAATGGTGTGCTACTAGATATACTAGACTAGATCCGACGGAACATACTAACTTAATATGAGTAGAGTAAGGCAATATTTTTGTTATTTTTTATCTTGCAAAACAACACTTTTTTGTGTAAGATGCCCCAATGCTTGAATACAGTGAAATAGTTGAGAGAAAATATATTATCTTTAATAATGAGCCTTATGAGGTGCTTTCTTCTCATGTCTTCCGTAAACAGCAAAGAAAACCAGTCAATGCCACCAAGCTCCGAAATATGATTACCAGCAAAATTACCGAACAATCCTTCCACCAATCAGAAAAAGTTGAGGAAGCGAATATTACCACAAAGGAAGCTAAGTTTCTTTATAAGAATAAGGGTGAGTTTTGGTTTACTGATCCAAAGGATGCTTCCAAGAGATTTGAGATTGAAGAAACTTTGATTGGGCCGCAGGCTAAATTTCTCAAATTAAACTCGACAGTAGAGGTGCTAGTCTTTACCCGAGACGAAGATGAGGATGGCAAGATGATCGGGGTTAAATTACCAATTAAAGTAGAGTTAAAAGTAACAGATGCTCCACCAGCCATGAAAGGTGATACTGCTACCGGTGGTTCAAAACAAATTACTTTGGAAACCGGCGCGATTATCAATGCTCCCCTCTTTATAAATGAAAGTGATACTGTGATTGTAAATACGGTGACGGGTGAGTATGTGGAGAAAGCAAAAAAATAGATTTTAGGTTACAGATTTAAGGTGTCAGATTTAAAAACATAAAAACAAAAAACCGGTCACAAAAGCGACCGGTTTTTTGTTGTCTGACTACCTATTAAGATATGGTATCAAGCCCATGAAGCGAGAGCGTTTGACGGCCTCAGCCAGCTGACGCTGACTTCTAGCAGAAACGGCTGTCTTCTTACTTCCTATAATACGAGCATGAGGATTAAGAAACTTTTTAATTAAATCAAGGTCCTTATAGTCCACATATTTTATATTATTTTGTGAAAAGAAACACTGTTTTTTCATTTTATTTTATAAATTTATTATTTTGACTAAAATGGAATGTCCTCTGTATTTATTTCTTCAGTTGGATATTCTATGGTGTCTATCTTATTTGCCTTAGCACTAGCCGGACCACCTTCGGTCTGACTTGATGTATAAGTTCCACCACTACCTGTACCATTTGGACCAAACTGGAAGTTCTCTACTATAACTTCTGTCCTATATTTCTTGGTATTGGTAGTTTTATCATCCCAACTCCTAGTCTGCAATCTACCTTCCACAAAGATTCCCCTACCTTTCTTTAAATATTGCTGTATAAGCTCAGCCTGCTTACCAAAAGCCACAACGTTATGAAACTCAGTAGTTTCCTTTTTGTTCCCATCCTTATCTTTATAAGTACGGTTTGTGGCTAAAGCAAAATTGGTAACCTTAATACCAGAAGGAAGAGCTTTAAGTTCTGGATCACGAGTAAGGTTTCCATAAAGAAATGCTTTGTTTAAATACATTACATTTTAGACAGGGAATTTTATTTGTTCTCTCCCTGTCGATTAACCCGATAAAATTTTTATTTAAAAATTTTTGGCGGGCAAATAACTAATAACTATTCTGCTATTAACTCTTCTATCGATTTATCAATGTCTTCTATATCTTCTACAGAAGTAGCTTTTGTTTCATCCGTTTTAATAGACTTTTTAACCTTGGATTTTTCTTCTTTATTTACAGCTCTAACGTTTAACTTTGGCGTGTACAAAGTGTTCTCTCTTACGGTCTTAATGAGAATGTATCGAAGAACGTTTGGATTTGCATCCACTGCCTTCTTTATCATAGGCATTAGCTCTGACTTAGTCTCGAACTTAATCCAACCAAAATAGGCTGTATTGAATTTCTTCTTTACGTCCGCGACAGACTTTGTCATTGAGTAAGCGAGGTTAATAAGCTTTGGTTCGCCGAGACTCAACTGCGATCCTCCATCCTTTAGAACAATTGCCTTTAGGGTTTCAACCTCTTTGGGCACATTTTCCTCCGCAACGGTGGAAACTATATGGTAACCAAGTTCATAGACCTGGAGACCACCCTCCCTGCCCGACTGAACACTGGAATCTTGTCCGGTTGTTCGGGCGGGTTTTTCTAATGTTTCGACTTTTTCCATAGAGACAACATTAACACAAAAGCCTTTAAATATCAAACATTCGCCTAGCGTTTTTGAGAAGCTGTTCACGAACTAATTCTGAATCTTCACTTCGGATTTCAGCAATTTTTTTGTAAACTTCAATAACATACGCAGGTTCGTTACGCTCCCCACGGTGAGGCACGGGAGATACAAAAGGGGCGTCAGTCTCGGCCTGAAGACTTTCAAGCGGTAAAGTTTTTATTATTTTATCAAAATCATTAATATAGGTTATCAGACCAACAAAGGAAATAGTAAAACCTAAATCAATAAATTTTTGTGCTTGCGTAAGTTTGCCAGTAAAGAAATGTAGATTTCCTCTCACCTGGCCCTTATAATTATTTAAAATTTCAAGGGCGTCAGCAAAAGCTGAGGAAGAAACACCGACGGAATCGGATTTGTCCGGACTTAAGCCGATTCCGTCGGTGTTTCTTTGCTTCTCTCCTTTTTGCCCATCACGAATATGGAGCATAAGTGGTTTATCATGTTTTATAGCAAACTCAATTTGTTTTATAAAAATTTCTTTCTGTTTCGCTTTTATTTTTTCTACCCCAGTAGTAGAAGAATCAGAATTCTTCACTACGGGGCAAGTATCACCTATTTTAAAATAATCCAAACCACATTCCCCAACCGCTACCACTTTGGGATTCTTCACTAATTTTTCAAACTCTACTTCATCAAAACCAAGTGAACCATGGTTCACTTCAGTAGATACACCATGGTGTATCTCAGTATTTATCATATTTACATTATGAGTGGGGTGTTGACCAATACACGCCCAGATATTTTCATTTTGCTCAGCAACTTTTACTGCTTCCTTGGAAGATTCCAAGTCAGCACCTACGGCAATAGTCCCCACCTGATGGTCAATCATCCTCTTTATCACATGTGTTCTATCATCACCATAATCCTCAAAACCTAGATGTGAGTGGATATCAATATATTTCATAAGCATAGTATATATTAAAAATTTTCCTCCGCAAAATACAGTACTAACCGGAGCACGCATAATTTTCTGCTAAAAATTTGCTCCCTCCTTACAGGAGCAGTACACCTTTCACATTTTGATTACAAAACGTTCAAGGTCTTTCATTTGGGTCCCTTTCCTAAATCTCAACTCGCCTACCTGGCTGCGAAGCCTCCTCTAGTACTGTATTCTTGCTGTGGTAAATTTCAAGATGGAAATTAATCTTTTCTTAAAAACAAAGGTGCCACGGGAGTTTTATTTTCTTTAATTAATTGAAGTATTTTAACTGAAGTTTCTGGTAATATTGGTTGAAGTTTAAATGCTATACCCCTTAAGTGTGTAAGTAAATATTTTACATCCTTTTCTGCTCCTTCCTTATCCACTTTAATTTTAGAAAAAGGTTTCTCTCTTTGAATATACTCATCTAAACTTTTAATATCAACATCCCAAATCTGATCACAATATTTTTTAATATTAAATAATTCAAGATCCTCTACTTTACTATTCCAAAATATGCTTCCCAAATCATCCCCAATTCTAACGTTATATGTCTCGGACATCTTCATCACTCTAGACACTAGGTTACCCAAACCATTAGCCAAATTCGCATTATAAGCCTCTTTAAACATTTCTGTAGTCAAAGGACTATCTTCAAAAGGGTGTAACTCTCTAGCCACATAATAACGCATGGCATCAGTGCCATAAATTTCTAATAGTTTTACTGGATCAATACCGTTACCGAGAGATTTACTCATTTTTACCCCACCTGCCCCAGTCACAAAACCATCTATAACTACTGTTTTAGAATTTGGTAGTTTGGCTGCCATAAGCATCGCTTGCCACATAGCTGTCTGTTGACGTAAATTATCTTTACCACAATATTGGACCATACCGCCAGTAGAAACCTGCCATTTATTAAATTTCTCCATATTAGCCGGCCAACCGATTGCTGAAACATAATTTACCAAAGCATCAAACCAAACATACATAATATGTTCTGGATCACCTGGTACCTCTATTCCCCACGGCATTTTCTCTTTTAATCTAGAAATACTAAAATCCAAAAGACCACCTTCAATAAAAGTTTTTATTTCCTTAAAACGAAAATCTGGTATAACAAAATTTGAATTTTTTTCATAAAATGAAAGGAGTGGTTTTTGAAAATCAGAGAATCTAAAAAAATAATTTTCCTCATCACGAATTTCTAATTCTCCGTTTGGGTGATTAGGACATTTACCTTCTACCAAATCCGAATCAGTCTTTTCAAGCTCACAACCAATGCAATATTTTACTTGATAATTTTTTTTATAAATATAACCATTATTATAACAAACTTTCCAAAATTCTTGGGCAGATTTTATATGGTTTTCATCCGTGGTTCTAATAAAATTTATATCGGGAGAAATACCCAATAATTTTAATAACTCCTTAAATTTACTGGCATAAAAATCCACAAACTCCTGTGGGGTTTGTTTGTTTTCTAGAGCTTTTTGATAAATTTTCTGGCCATGCTCATCTGTCCCAGTATTGAAAAATACTTCATAACCTAAAAGCTTTTTGTATCGAGCAATAATATCTGCCCGCACAAACTCCAAAGCATGCCCCATATGAGCGGGAGCGTTTACATATGGAAGCGTAGTGGTAATGTAAAAATTATCAGACATAAATATTTAGGACGATACATTATGGCTCTCCTTAACAATAAGGGAGTCTTTATCTTTTTCAATATCATCTATATATTCCATCAAAATAGCAGTTAATGGTGCTGCAAGTATAATTCCAAGGAAACCAGCTAGTTTCCCTCCAATAATAAGTGCAATAATAACGATTATTGGTGAAATGCCGACAACTTTTTTAACCACTAAGGGATAAATCAGATGGTTTTCAAATTGTTGTATTATCACAAATAAACCAGCTATCAAAAGAGCAGTAGTCACCCCACCATCAGTTAAACCAGCTAAAATAGCGGGAATGGAGGCGATAACCGGACCAAATAAAGGAATTATTTCAAAGGCTCCAGCAAAAACTGCAAAAATTAAAGCATTTTTAATTCCTAAAATCATCAAACCTAAATAAACCAAAACTCCAACGAGAAGAGCTAATAATAACTGACCCTGCATCCAATATCCGATCTTTCTCTGTGAGCGCTTCCACAAATCAATAATGTAAGGTTCGTTTTTTAGAGGAGTAATAATTTTCAAAAACTTTTCTACCCCTCCCTCCTGCACAGCTAGATAAAATGATAAGATAATAATTAAAATAAAAGAAAAGGCACCTCCAAAGATACTGCTGGCAATGTTTATTATATTATTTGAGGCGCTCTCAGTTAAATCACGGAAACTGTTAATCAAATCACTTATAACCGAAAGCTGAATGCTATCAGTAGCCAAGCTACTTAATACTTTCTTGCCACCATCTATGCCTATTGAAATATTCTCCGCAACCTGACCAGTCTGAACTAGCTGATTCATACTTAAAGGATTCCAGAGAGTAACCGATTTAAGATATTTTGGAGCATTACTTAATAAGTTTGAGGCTTCCTCCAAAACCGGTGGAACAAAGAAATATAAAAGTCCTGAGAAAACTAAAACAATACAAATATAAGTAATTATTACAGAAAATAATCTCTTAACTTTATATTGCTTAAACCAAATAACCAAAGGCTCAACAGCGGAGGCAATAACAACAGCTGTCAAAACCACCAAGACCAAATCCAACATCCGGTAAAGTAAAAATATAATTAATACAATAATCAGAGCCTTGATAACGCTCCCAGAATTGATATTTATATTGATATTTTTATCAGACCTCTCCATAAAAGTATTGTATCACAAAACCAATAATTTTAAAATTTGAGAACATCCTCAAATTCTTCCTTATTATCAAATCTACCAACAACGGCTAGATTTAAACCATTATTTACAAAAATTTCTTTAGCCAAAATTCTTACTTCTTCAGCTGTAACAGACTCAATCTCAGTCTTTATTTTCTCAGGATTTTTCAACTTTTCATTAAGAATTTCCTGACCACCAAAAAATTCAGCTAAAGAATCCGAGGATTCCAAAGATAAATACATCCTGCCAATCAAATTCTGCTTCACTTTTTTTAATTCTTTTTCAGACACTAATTCTGTTTTTAGCTTATTAAATTCATTTAAAATAACTGAGATCACTTCCTTAACCCTTTTGCTATCCACCCCAGCACTTACTGTATAAAGCCCGTGGTCAGTAAAAGCATCTTGACTAGCTCGAACATAGTAACAAACCCCCATCTCATCTCTTAGTTTTTTAAACAATCTAGAACTCATGCCGGCATTTAAAACTCCATTTAATACTTTCATAACCTTTGACCTTTCGTCAAAAACTCCAAAAGTCCTCAGAGCCAATACTAAATGTGTTTGATCAGTTTCTTTCCTGAAAACTGAGATCTTTGGTTTTAATTGTTTTTCTTTTACTTTTTCTTTAAATCCTTTTTTGGTACTAGGCATCACAGAAAAAATATTCCTTATACTTTTAATTATTTTCCCCTCAGAAAAATTACCGGCCACTACCACAGTGGTAGCTGGTGCTTTATAGTGTTTACTTCGGTAGGAAATAAAATCTATTTGACTCATCTTTTTAATATTTGCTTTTGGTCCAGCGATATCAAAGCCGGCGGGCTGATCCCGGTAAACCAAACTGGTGATTAAATTTTGAACCTTGTATTGAGGTAAATCTTCATACATATTTATCTCCTCAATAATTACCCCCTTCTCTTTTTCAATCTCTTTCTTATCAAAAATTGGGTTCAAATACATATCAGTCACAATATCTATTAAATTATTAATCTTACTATATTCGGCTTTGGCATAATAACCAGTATATTCTTGTGATGTAAAAGCATTATAATTAGCACCAATATTATCCAATTCAGTACTTATATCAGAATTCAAAGGACGTCTTTTTGTCCCTTTAAAACACATATGCTCCAAAAAATGAGAAATACCGTTATTTTTTTTATTTTCATACTTTGAACCAGCTTCCACTAAAACAAGAACCGTGACGGTTGGATTATCTTTCATCGGCACAGTAATCACTCTTAAACCATTGTTCAAAATAGTCTTTTTATATTGCATTAGGACAATATAACACAATTTTACAAATTAAATCAATTTGTTTTTTAAATAGTTTACTAACTCCTTAACTTCTACTCTCTCTTGTTTACCTGTATCACGATCTCTAACTGTCACTGAGTCCACGCCCAAATTATCAGAATCATTTGGTCGGGCAGGCATCCCTATGGTGTCAAAATCTACTGTCACACAAAATGGAGTGCCGATTTCATCTTGCCTTCTGTATCTCTTTCCCACATTTCCATTATCATCAAACATTACAGCGCCAAATTCTCTTTTTAGTTTAAGATAAAGTTCCTTAGCCTTTTCCATTAAGATAGGCTTATTCTTCAGTAAAGGAAAAACAGCAACCTTAACCGGAGCAACTTTGGGTACAAATTTCAAATAAACTCTGACTTCATCATTCATTTTATCCTCAGTATAAGCATCAGAAATAATAGCCAAGACAGTTCTATCTAAACCAAAAGAAGGTTCAATACAATGAGGCATAAATTTTTCCTTAATTTCCTCATCTTGATAACTCAAATCTACTCCACTGGCTTTAGAATGTCTGTCTAAATCATAATCTGTTCTATAAGCTAAACCGTAAAGCTCACTCCGGCCAAAAGGAAAATCAAATTCAAAATCAATTGTCCTTTTTGAATAAAAAGCTCGATCTTCATCTCCAACTTCAAGTTCATGAACATGTTTAGATTCCAGACCTATTTCTTTTGTCCAATCAATCATCTCAGTCCTAAAATACTCAAAGGTGTCTTGCCAATCATCAGCTTTTATTAAATATTCAATTTCCATCTGCTCAAATTCACGAGAGCGAAAAGTAAAATCCCTTGGCGCTATTTCATTCCTAAAAGCCTTACCAATCTGGGCCATTCCAAAAGGTAACTTGGGATGAAAAGAATCAATAATATTCTTAAAATTAACGAACATACCCTGAGCCGTTTCCGGTCTTAAATATGACACTGAAGAATCGTCCTCTAAAGCCCCAACATTAGTTTTAAATAGCATATTAAACTGCCTAGACTCACCCAAAGTACCTTTACAATCTGGACACTTCTTTTTATCAGATAACTGATCCTCACGAAATCTCTTATGACATTTAACACACTCAATCAATGGATCAGAAAATCCCCCCACATGTCCGGTCGCTCTCCAGACATTTTGGTTCATAAGAATAGCGGCATCTATTCCATACATATTGTCCTTATCAGTCACAAACTTTTTCCACCATAAATCCCTGATATTATTTTTTAATACTGTTCCCAACGGACCATAATCCCAAGTACCTGAAAGACCACCATATATTTCTGAACCTTGATAAACAAAACCACGTCTTTTACAAAGTGAGACTATTTTTTCCATCAGTACATTTTCCTTTATTTTTTCTTTCATATAGTTACAGTATATATAATTAAAATCTTTTCTCAACTATTGGATTACTGTCTCCTCGTCCACTTGGAAATATGGATCGTTACCTAACCTAGTGTTTATCGCTGGAAATACAGACGAAACGTTTGTTAGAGTAAAATTATCTTTGGCCGTAAAAGCTACTTCCCCAACTAAACTTGGTGAGGTGCCAATCTGACTAACACTAGGTAAAAATGAAATTTGAAATGATGTTTCCCGAGCTGAAGAGATAGCGCCCGCACCAGCTAAAATATTGCCTACATTCCAAGTCACCCTCCTGGTTGTTTCATCATAATTTACTTTCTCTTGACTTGGGCTTACTACTCCAAGCCATTTTGTATAAAGCGGTAAAACAGCTGAAACCTGAGTATTTGATAAATTATTTAGAGGATTAGTGACTGTCCAGGTAATGGTATAAGTTGTCTCTTGTTCTGATTTTGGGGGAAGTGAGCCACTATTTTGGAAAGGTCCAACATGATATAGAGCCTTTGCGAATATTTGAGGATTAGCCGTTATTTTAATTGACCGAGAATCAGAAAATAATACATCTGCTGAACCACCAACATAATCAACACGACGACCAGTTACTGAAATATTAAAAACAATAGTTGGATTACTCAAACCAGAGCCAGTAACACTTCCTGCTCCAAAACTACTAAAAATAAATTGACTGTTGCCACTTTCCCCCGGACTTAAACTAGCAAGTGTTTTATCGGTTGTCTTATTAAAGATAATAGAGTTATCAATTGATTGATAGAAACCGTTATCAACCCGAATAGAAGACTTGTCCACAACATTACCACTTAATCTTACAACGATTGAAACGTCAGACACTTCATATGGTAGATTATTTTGCCATTTTATAAGAGTATTAATGCTTGACCCAGCTGATGATATATACTCTGAGGTATCAACATCATTAAAAAATATATCAGCACTAACAAAAGGTCGTCTGATGGTGATTGATGAAAAAGATGAAGTAAGAGGGGTCTCAATAATCAAGCTATCAGATTTGGACTGTAAACCAATATTAAATCTGAAGCCCCTTTCCTCTCCTTCTTGCCCACTTAAGACACCTGAGATTTTTATTGTTTGTTTGGCACCTGGTGATAAGTCACCAATCAACCATAGATTATTTTTTGAAAAAGTTTTTGGATTTGAATTATTAAATGAAAAACCAAAAGGATAATCAATAGCGAGTAAAAGATTTTTTATAACTGAAGAAGAATTTGAAGTAACATCAATTGTGAAATCTACACTCTGGTTTGTATTAACCTCTTTTGGACTATTGACCACAATACTAACAGGGGCAGAAGTAATAAGAATAGATACTGTTTTAGTTTTATTAAACAAAGAATTTGAACCAGTAATTTTATATTCTAAAGTAATACTTATATCTTTATTTTCATTTTCAGATCCAAAAAAAACTGCTGATACATTCTTCTTTATACTTTGCTTAGGTAAAATGTCTCCTAAAAATGATTGAATCCTCTTAGCAGGAAGAGAAATGTCAGAAACTTCCTTGGCGCCCACAGGGAAAACTATCCCCAAATCTGAAGCCAATAAAGTGACATTGTTATTATTTTTTATTTCAATCTCAATTGGAACATTTTCTCCAGATGAAACAGAAATAGGGGCTTTGACTGTTATCTCAATATTATTACCAGAAACAATATTATTACCACCTAAAAATTCATAAAAAACTACCCCAAGAGCAATAACAAAAAAAATAATTGAGGCAATTAAAATTTTTGTAGAAAAAGATGTCCTTTTGGGTTTAATCACTGGGACAAATACTTCATCACCAACTTTAAATTCACTCTCATCCCAGTCTTCAGAGATTGTGCTTTTTTTATCATGAAGTTCATGTCTTTTTACATTCCTTGAAACGAAATCCTCCCTAGCATCAAGGACTTTTTGCAATTGGCTTATTTTACTTTTTGGGTCTTCATACATAAAATTACAAAGTCTCGATCTTATTAATAGCTATAAATTTCTCTACGGCTTTTTCTGAATACCAACCAATTCCCATTGAGATAACAAGGACAAATAATATTAACAATATTTTCTGTATTGGCATGGTCTTAAAATCCATAAAACAATTATAACATTTAAAAATCTAAACGTTAACTATAAAAATTATAGATGGGTTTCTTTGAGTGACTTGTTTATCTCTATAATAGCCTGATTTTTTAGGGTGGACATAGCTAAAATTAATTCTGAAGTAAAATATGGTGAAATAGTAAACTGATCAAAATTCCCCAACTTGCCGATATAGCCCAAGGCGGAAAGTATTCTCAGGGCGATAATACATTCAAAGCTTTCCGACTCTTTATCATTTAAAGTATTGTCAACTAAAAAATTAATCCCATCTTTTAAACTATCAAATAATAGATCATTCTTCTCCTCACCATGTAGTAAACGTAGTAATAGAGAAAAAATCCTAGAAATTAATTTTAGTTTCTCATTATCTTTTATACTCTGCCTTTTCTCTACACTAGTTAGACGCCAGACTTCTCGACCTCGAACAACCGAAAATAGACCGAGGGAATAATCTTCCAAATTAAATCTCAGTTTTGATTTTATATCTCTCACCCCTTGAGCGGCTACTTTGATTAGACCAAAATCTTTAGAGAAAATAAAAAAATATTTACTAGCCTCACCAAAGTCTACACTTTTTAATATAAAACCTTCAGTTGTATGGATTGTGTGCATAGATTTACAAACCAAAAAAACTCCAGATATTTTTTTTAATATTTATATTATTCATTAATTTACCTTTAATATAAAATCTATATCGTCAATCTTAACACTTGCACCATCTATAAACTCCCCAAGATAAATATTTTTTAATAATGTGGCTTTTTTTATTTCTGCTTCAAATTTTTTAATTATATTCTGCCCCCTATCACTAGTCCTAATGCTTAAATCAATTAAATCTGTTGGGCTTAATTTTTCTTGTTTTCTAAATTCTTGGATACTTCTAGTCAACTCTCGGACTAACCCCTCTTCCTTTAATTCTGCGGTAATGTTTACATCTAACTCCACTAGTTCGACGATTGATTCTTCACAGACCACTTCTTTAACATTTACCTCATCTTTAATAAGATCAAGATACTTTATTCTATCTTCATTTTCTATTTTTAAATTTTTAATTTTTAATTTTGCTAGTGGTTGGCGGACTTTTAGGTTTGCTTTTGACCGAGCTTCTAAACCTAAAGATACAATCCTCCTAGTCTCTTCCATATCTATTAGTTTTTTCTCATCTGATTTTGATAATTTATTTATCTCTGGCCAAGAAGCAAGATGAACACTTTCCAAACCAGCAAAAGATTTCACTTTCTGATAAAGTTCATCGGCATAAAAAGGCATGGCGGGAGAGATCACCTTAGCTAACTCTTCCAACACATATCTAGTGGTCTCAATAGCCCAGAGCCTATCTTTTTGGTTATTTGATTTAAAACGATCTCTGGAACGCCTCAAATACCAAGTAGAGAGATCATCTACAAAATCGTTAATTGGTCTTACGGCCCTATCTAATTCATACTTATCAGAAGCTTTCGTTATATCAAAAATAAGTTTATTAAGTAAAGTCAAAATCCACTGGTCTAAAACATTTTCTGAGGTAGGGATGAAATTCTTAACAGGGACAGAAATATCTTTACTGTACATTTCATAGAAGGAATATACATTGTCCAAACGCATCAACACCTTCTTCATTATTTCATCAACACCAGCTTCAGAAAAACATAAATCTTCTGCTTTGACCACTGGAGAAGATAATAAATAATAACGTAGGGCATCAGCTCCATATTTATCCACCACAATCATTGGATCCGGATAATTTTTTAAACGCTTAGCCATCTTTTGGCCGTCAGAAGCCAAAACAATTCCGTTTACAATTACATTTTTATATGAAGATTTATTAAATAAAGCCACGGATAAAACAAGCATAGAATAAAACCAACCTCGCGTCTGATCAAGACCTTCACCAATAAATTCTGCTGGGAAGCCAATCTTTTTTTTAAATAAACCAGACTTAGGATTAAATTTATCCAAATTTTCAAAAGGATAATGAGCTTGGGAAAAAGGCATTGAGCCAGATTCAAACCAGCAATCAAAAACTTCTGGAATTCTTTTCATTTTACCGTTCACTACTCCCACCTTCTTACAAACCGGACAATCAAAATAAACTTCATCAATATATGGACGATGTAAATCAAGTTCATAATTATGGTTATGAGGAATAGGGGCAAAAGGAAGCTCTTTTACTTCAGAATTCTTAATAACGCTCTGAGGAGTCTCACTAAACTCCACATATTGGGCCGAATTCATACCCATAATTCCTGCCAACATCAAACGAATAGGTGTTCGATGACCAATAATTAAAATATTTTTACCGATTTGTTTAGTGTTTACATCATAAAGAAAATTCATCATTCGATTCTTCACTTGTGTATAATTTTCTCCACCGGGAAAATTCTTTGTAAATTTTTCTAAATTATTACTAAAATATCTTTGATATTCTATTTCTGAAACACCATCAAGCTGACCAGTATAAATTTCATGCAAACGATCTTCAGTTATTACTTGATTTGGTTTTAAACCTAAAATTTCAGCAACAATTTTAGCGGTCTCTTGGGTTCGCACAAAAGGCGAAACATAGATTAAATCAATTTTTTTAGACTTCAATTTTTCAGCCGTTTCTTTAGCCTGAATCCTACCTTTTTCAGTCAAACAATGTGGCCTCTTTGGATCAGAACTAATAATTCCTAAAATATTATTATCCGCCTCACCATGACGAATAACAAAAAAATTATTTTTATTGCCTGATCTTTTTTTAATATCCTCGACTGAACCAATGAATTCTTTCTCACCACATTTATCACAACGCCAGACTGGTAAAGGTGCTCCCCAGTATCTAGAACGAGAAATTGCCCAATCTCTAGCTCCTTCTAGCCACTTACCGAACCGCCCTTCCTTAATATCAGCTGGGACCCAATTTATATCTTTATTGGCTTTAACTAAATCATCACGAAATTTAGTTACTTCTACAAACCATGAAGAGGAGGCGTAATTTAAAAGTGGTGTATCACAACGATAACAGTGTGGGTATGAATGAATAATTTTTTCTTTAGCAAAAAGAGTACCCTTACCAGCTAAATATTTAATAATTAAAATATCGGTTGCTTGATGATCTTCTTTTGGCTTAACATCAATATCTACAAAATCCCTAACTTCAGATTTAAATTTGCCGTTGGTTCCTACGTGTTGGATAAACGGTAGATTTTTTTCCTTACCTAAAATCATATCATCCTCCCCAAAAGCTGGAGCGATATGCACTATACCCGTACCTTCCTCAGTAGTCACAAAAGAGGCGCCGTAAACTTTAAAACCATTCTCAATATTTGCTGTTTCCTTATTATTATAATAATCAAAAACCGGCTTATAAGACTTACTAATTATTTTCTCCCCTTTAAACTCCTCAACGACTGCATAATCATCTTTAATTATTCCTAATCTTGATTTGGCTAAAATATAATTTTCACCATTAGCCATCACTTTTATTTTGATATAGTCAATGTCTATACCAACAGCTAAAGCGACATTACCAGGCAATGTCCAAGGTGTTGTAGTCCAAACTAAAAAATAAGTATTCGCCTCTCCAAGAACTGCAAATTTTACCGTCACAGAAATATCCGTAATATCTTTATAACCTTGATTCACTTCAAAGTTAGAAAGTGTAGTTTCACAGCGAGGACAAAGATGCATTGACTTAAAACCCTCATAAACCAAACCTTTTTTATTCAACTTACTAAAAATCCACCATACGCTCTCAGTAAAAGAAGGGTCCATCGTCCGATAGTCATTTTCCATATCTACAAACCGACCCATCCTTGGCACAATCTTTTTCCAGTCATCCACATAAGTTAAAACGCTAGTACGAGCTTTTTGGTTAAACTTTTCAATACCGTAATCTTCAATCTCTTTTTTACTTTTTAAACCAAGCTCCTTCTCCACAATATTTTCCACTGGCAAACCGTGGCAATCCCAACCCCAACGCCTCGGCACGTATTTCCCCTGCATTGTTTGATAACGTCCAATATAGTCCTTGATTGTTCCGGCCAATAAGTGTCCATAGTGAGGGAGGCCAGTAGCAAAAGGTGGTCCATCATAAAAGACATATTCTTTTTTTGATGAATTTTTTTCTAAACTTTTTTTAAAAATATTCTTAGTTTTCCAAAAATCTAGGATTTCTTCTTCTTTTTGTGCCCTAAGACTTTTATCATCTTTTTCCTTCATATTATTTAAATATTATTAGAAATTCATTCTAGCAGGAATTTGACAATAAAAAAAGCCACCCGCGCGCATTTGCGCGGGTGGCCAAATTATCCTTTTACATCACCACTCTTCTTTAGGGTCCTATTCTTCAAAGGAAATATCATTGAAGAAAAATAACATCTTAAGTAAGCCTAAGCGTAAGCACCTCCTCACTCCTCTTACCTATCCACCGATGTTCAATCACAAGACAGATAAAATTTCTTTCTTATATTGAATTTTTTCTTTTCTTTGTTGCCCTTTGACGGAAACCACGATTACTAACCTTTTTTTGACACCGCGAAGTTCTCCTATTATAACTTCTTGTGAAATATCAGATCACCTTTAGCAGTAACCTGAACACAACGACACTTTTTTGCTAGGTCTACAACTGGACAAGGATTGTGATTGACGATAGCGATAGCAAGAAATAAAAATTCTAGAATCGCCTCATCAACAATAATATCTTCACTCTTCACTTCACTATTAATCTTCACCAATTGCTGATTAGTAAAGCGACGCTCAATCCTATGAGCAGCCTTCTTCAAACGCTTACAAGAGCCGACCAGCCAACCAGAAGGTCTTCGACTACCTAATAAAGGCTTACTCAATACTTTCTCTCTTCGTGTTGCTCGAATTCCGTTACCAGACATAGTTTTCCTCCCCTTTTTTACTCTAATAAGAGTAATTAATGATTATGTAAAATTACACTTCTCTTAAGATGATAGCATCAACTAGCACAAAAGTCAAATCTACATTTTGTCTGGTGTTTTTATACCAAGAAGTTTAAGACCATTTTGTATAACAATCTCAAAGGCTTTAGTCAAAGCAATTTTATATGGTGAATTTACATCAAGCTTGTCTACAACCGTTTCTTGCGCATAGAAAGAACTAAAAACGCCAGCGAGCTCAATCAAATAAGTCGCTAAATAATGTGGGGCGTATTCCTTTCCTGCACGGGCCACTACTTCAGGAAATCTAATCAAAAGTTTTACCAAATCTTGAGCAACTAAATTTTTCACTTCCAAACTTGGTTTTATTCCCTCCTTTTTGGCTTTTTCCAAAATTGATTTAGCTCGCACACAGGCATATTGTAAGAATGGACCAGAGTCTCC
>JBFZBC010000011.1:0-14799 GCA_041308645.1 bacterium | reverse complement strand
CCTGAAACCAAAGTCGGTGACACCGCTGTAGCTGTACACCCAGAGGATACCCGCTATTCACAATTTGTTGGTAAGGAATATGATGCGGTTTTTTGTGGTGTTCCCATTCACATTAAAATTATTGCCGATAAGGAAGTTGATAAGGATTTTGGGACTGGTGCTCTTGGAGTAACCCCAATGCATAGTATGACTGACTGGGAAATAGCCGAACGTCATGATTTACCTAAAATTCAAGTAATAAATGAGTATGCCAAAATGATGATTGGTGGAGAAAATATTTTAGGGAAGAAAACTACCGAAGCTCGTGAGGTGATTGTGGAGTGGCTCAAAACTGAAGGACTGCTAGAAAAGGAGGAAACTGTTAAGCAAAATATTTCCACCGCTGAAAGAACTGGTGGTATTGTAGAACCTTTACCAAAGCTTCAGTGGTTTGTAGATGTCAATAAAAAATTCACCTTACCCCAATCAAAAATTAAGGGGATAAAATCTGGCCAAATAACTACTTTAAAGGAAATTATGAAAAACGCTGTGGCTGGTGGGCAAATAAATATTGTCCCTGATTATTTTGGTAAAACATATTTTCACTGGATAGATAAACTGAGTGATTGGTGTATTTCTAGACAAATTTGGTATGGCCACCGTATCCCCGTCTGGTATAAGGATAATGAGATTTTTTGTGATACTGAAGCTCCAAAAGGTGCTGGCTGGATACAGGATGAAGATACTCTTGATACCTGGTTCTCTTCTGCTATGTGGACATTTTCTACTCTCGGCTGGCCAGAAAAAACTAAGGATTTGGAATTATATCACCCGACAGATGTATTAGAAACTGGTTATGAAATAATCTTTTTCTGGGTAGCTAGAATGATTATGATGACTGGTTATAACCTAGGAACTATCCCGTTTAAAAATGTCTACTTTCATGGTACCGTTCGGGATGCTAAAGGTAGAAGAATGTCCAAATCTTTAGGTAACGGTATGGACCCACTTGAAGTCGCCAAAGATTTTGGTATGGACGCTGGCCGTATTGCCCTTATCATCGGCACCGCTCCAGGCACAGATAGCAAGATAGATGAAAATAAAATCCGCGGTTATAAAAACTTTGCTAATAAAGTCTGGAATATCACCCGCTTTGTTCTTACTAGTATTGAAGGTTTTGATATAGAGAAAAAACCTAAAATCATTGAAAAAGATGAAGGGATACTAAAAAATCTACAAATACTAACAAAAGATGTGACCGCTGATATTGATGCTTACCGTTTTTATATGGCTGCGGAAAAAATATATCACTACATCTGGCACACCTTTGCTGATATAATAATTGAGGAGAGTAAATCTGCCCTGAACGGTACTGATGAAGTTGCAAAAAAATCCATACAATACACCCTGTATGAAATATTGAAAACTAGTCTGAAGCTACTTCATCCTTTCATGCCGTTTGTGACTGAAGAGATCTGGGGTTCACTACCACATAAGAACAAACAGCTATTAATGATTGAGACCTGGCCAACTGCTTAGTTTTTTAAAAAAATGATAAGTGAAGTAAATATATTAATCTTTGCCCTACTTGGTGGCATTGTGCCGGCACTCTTTTGGTTATGGTTTTGGATTAGACAAGATCGGCTAAATCCCGAACCAAAATCTGCTCTTTTTTCGGCTTTTTTGGGAGGAATAGTCGCAGTTTTACTAGCTTTATTTTTTGAGTTAGTAATTTATTATTTGATAGTTGATGCTAATATCTCAGTAGGCTTAAGAACTCCGACTATATTTTGGTCTAATCTCGAAAATTTTGTTGATAAATATAATTTAATTACCTGGCAAAATTCCTTTTGGGGTCAAGTAACGAATTACTTTGATAATATAAAGATATTATCAAATCACAGCTTTGATATTAAAAAAGCCTTCTTAATTGTATTAATCGCTCCGATAGTAGAAGAATTATTTAAATTATTTTTTACTTATAATATTTGTCTCCGCCGAAAAGTAAATGACGAACCGATAGATGCTTCAATCTACATGTTGACAGCAGCTTTAGGTTTTGCCGCGGTGGAAACTGCACTATTTCTCACTGATCCATTAACTAAAAGTAATTTGCTTGATGTTTTAATAGCTGGTAGTTTCCGCTCGATTGGCCCAATGCTTATACACCTAGTATCTTCGACTACACTTGGTATATTTATTGGACTAGCTTTTTATAAAAGTAAAATCATGAAATTTCTATATTTAATGATTGGTCTTATTCTAGCCATAACACTCCATTCACTGTTTAACTTATTTATTGTCCTTAACAGCTCTACTAATAATATATCCTTCTTTTGGATAGCTTGTGCCGGGACTTGGTTTTTTGTGTTTGTATTATTACTATTCTTTAAGAAAGTAAAGGAGGTTGTTAGGAAAAACTAGAATATATATGGTATAATATCTATAATATTAGTTAATAATAAATAATTATGAAAAAAAGTTTTTTAGAAAAGTTAAAAGGTATAATGAATATTGGTAACAAAGATGTGATCGATTTAGACGATGAGAAAATTGTCGAGGAAGATAATATATTAAATGAAGAGGAAGAAGGACAATTGGCGGTTGATATGTGTCAAACTCCAAAAGAAATAATAATTAAAACTATGGTAGCTGGAGTGAAGCCAGAAGATTTAGATATTTCTATTACAAGAGATATGGTCACCATTAGAGGGAAAAGATTGGAAATATATGAGTCAAATGACAATGATTTTTTTCATAAAGAACTTTATTGGGGTTCTTTTTCTCGAACAATTATCCTACCATCTGAAATAGAAATAGAAGAAGCAGAGGCGGTAGAAAAACATGGTCTATTAACCCTAACTTTACCTAAAATAGACAAAAACAAGCAGTCTAAACTGAAGATAAAAACAAACTAAATTTATGACACCAGAGGAAAGAGATCTGCTTACTCATTCAATTAAGCTGGCAGAGGAGAATAATAAATTACTTAGAGGAATACGTCGGAGTACTAGAATGGCAGCTATTTTAAGAGTGGTCTATTGGCTAATTATAATTGGAATTGCTTTTGGTTCTTATTATTTTATTGAACCCTATGTAAATGTAGCAATCAAAAGTTATAATGATATGAAAAATAATATACAAGATGTAACGACAAAACTACCATCCCTACCAAACGTATTTGGTGACAAATAGTAGATTTTTTTTAAAAAATAAGGTAATATCTCCTTTAGGCCGAGATAGCTCAGTTGGTAGAGCGCTTCCCTGAAGAGGAAGATGTCCCCAGTTCAACTCTGGGTCTCGGCACTAGAAAAACCCGCTTTTGCGGGTTTTTACGTTGGTGCCCTCAGCAGGAATTGAACCTACATCTCTCCCTTAGGACGGGATTGCTCTATCCGTTGAGCTATGAGGGCATTAACGCCAAATATAACATAAATAAACCTAAATAAGAATATTAAATACCCAACAATTTAGTAATGATATCCTCGTCAAAACCTACGGTAATATCACCGCCAATATCTATCACCGGTACACCCATTTGGCCACTTATTTCCACCATTTCCTTCCTTTTTTCTAAATCGGTGGAGACATTATATTCTGTATATTTTACTCCCCTCTCCTTAAAAAAATCCTTAGCAATATTACAATAATGACAAGTTGGTGTAGAATAAATTGTTACTTTTTTTACCTTCATAAGTTTATATTAATTATTAATTAATCTATTTTACCATAAAAATAAAGTGTGGGTAGCAGACTCTCTCCTTACAGGAGCAGTACCCGTGCTTGGATTTCCACCGAAAGCGCCCCCAGCACTTTCTTATCCTGCATTAAAATACATTATTATTTTAATGTGCGGATAGCGGGAATCGGACCCGCGCCACATGCTTGGGAAGCACGCGTACTACCACTATACTACATCCGCTTTTATTTGAACCAATCCACTATTTTCTGCCAAAAATTACTTCCTGATGAAATAGAGGGAGAACCTACAACCTCATCATCATCTATTATAACTAGCACCTCCTCACCTGGTTTAACCAAACCATATTTTTCTCTAATTTCTTCCTCGACACCAATATCAGTTTTTAATCTATTAATTTCTGAAGTTAATATTAGCTCTCGTTCCAGTAAAGTATTAAAATTGGTAGATATTTTTTTTAAATTCTCTTTTGCTATACTTTGTTTTTCATAAACTCCCCAAACTCCCTTCAGAATAAAAAAAATTATAACAAGTAAAATAACCGAGGTAATCCTAGAATATAGAAATCTCCTTAGTTTTCTTTTTTCTTGAAATTCAAGCATATATAGAGTATAGTATAACTCTTAATAATTAAGAAAACAAAATGTTATTTGAACGAAAACATAAAAAAAAGGTTAGTGTTATTTGGGCAATAATCTGTATTTTTGTGGCTATTAGTATGATTGCTCTATATATCCCAATCCTCTGGTCTTAATCATTTTTGATCATTTTCAAGAACACATCTTGAGGAATATTAACTGATCCCCGATCAGCCATTCTTTTCTTGCCTTCTTTCTGACGCTCACGAAGTTTCATTTTTCTAGTGATATCACCTCCGTACATGTGAGCGGTCACATTTTTCTTCATACCTGACAAACTTCGGGAAGAAATAATCCTTCCCATTGCCCTACCTTGAACTTTGAAAGAGAACATCTGCCTTGGTAAGATTTTGTGTAGCTTCTCTACAGCTTCTTCAGCTTCTGCATCAACCCGGCGTCTAGCTACCACTCGTGAGAATGCTGGTACAATATCATCAGCTACTAATATATCTAACTTAACAACATCCGCCAACTTCATCTCCCCTATCTCGTAAGAAATAGAAGCATAACCAGAAGTTAAACTTTTTAATTCATTAAAATAATTTCTCATTAATTCTCTAAGTGGCATAATCAAACTTACTGAAGTCCTTGTATCACCAAAAACTTCCGAGTCCCCCACTACCGCTTCATGTTCATATAGACTTTGCATTATTTCACCTAAATACTTTGCTGGTGTAATTATTTTTACCTTAACCCACGGCTCTAATACTTTTTCAACTGTATTATCCTCAGGAAAAAGTGAAGGAGAGTATATCATTTCATCCTTTCCATTTTTATAAATCACCTTATATGTGATACTTGGATTTGTAACTATGAGGTTCAAACTAAATTCTCTCTTTAACCTTTCTATAATAATTTCTAAGTGGAGCATACCTAAAAAACCACATCTAAAACCACGTCCCAAAGTACCTGAGGCTTCCTCTTCATGAACAAAAGAAGAATCAGACAAACGAAGTCGTCCAAGTGCCTGCTTCAAGAAATCAAAATCATCCGCACTTTCTGGATAGACAGAAGCCCAGACCACAGGGTTTGGTGACATATAACCGTGTAAAGGAGACTTTGTGTCTTTTAATGATGAAACAGTATCTCCCACTGATGCAATACCAGGAACCTTTATTCCAGTCACAATATAACCAATATCCCCAGAAGAAAGTTTTTCTGTTGGAGTTTCCCCAGGTGCAAATATCCCAACCTCCAAAGCAGAAAACTTTTCATTAGCTACTTTAAAAATAAGTGAGGTATTTTTTGTTACTTCGCCATTAAGCACTCTTACATAAACAATCACTCCACGGTGATTCGAATATTGAAAATCAAAAACAAGAGAGCGAAAAGTATTACTTGCCCGGCTCTGCGTAGGGTCTCCATCAAACTCATTTTTAGGAGGTGGTACTCTTTTTATTACTTCCGCTAAAAGCTCCTCCACCCCCTCACCTGTACGTCCAGATATCTCTAATATTTCATCTGGTTCTACTCCAAGAAGTGAGATAATCTCCATTTTTACATCATCTATCATAGCCAAGGGTGAGTCAATTTTACTTATAACAGGAATGATTTTAAGGCCAGATTCACGGGCCATATTTAAAGTGGTTAATGTTTGTGCTTGAACACCCTGAGTAGCATCTACGAGCAAAATTGAGCCTTCTACAGCCTTTAGGGCCCTGGATACCTCATAAGAGAAGTCTATGTGCCCAGGAGTATCAATCAAATTAAGGATATATTCCTCCCCATCCACCCTATGTTTCATTCGGACTGGTTGCATTTTAATCGTAATACCCCTCTCACGTTCGAGTTCCATACTATCAAGGACCTGCTCCATCATTTTTCTTTTTTCAATTGTATTGGTAATTTCAAGCATCCGGTCAGCCAAAGTAGACTTACCATGATCAATATGCGCTATTATGCTAAAGTTTCTAATATGTTTTAAATCCATACGAACTTGATATTAGCAGAAAAAACAAAAAAAGTCATTGAAAATATTCTGGCAAAATGCTAGCATTAATTCAGATAAGTTCTAAACATAATAAAAGGAGGTTTGTATGAATATGAAAATTGTTGTACTTGTTCTAACTTTAATTGGCAGCATTAATCTCCGCCTTGAAGACAAATGGTATGGTGGCTGGAAAAAATATCTAAAAGGTTGGGTATGGATGTGGATTCATCTTTATGCCATCTTTGGTTTTATAACATGGCTCTTCAATATTCAGCTTTATGGTGGCATAAAGACACAAATCAATATTAGTACCATGTATCTAGTCGCAATATTTTTGATAAATGGAATTTTTTCCTCTCTTGAACAAAGTGATGAAAGAGATAACGAGCGAGGTTCATTTTGCACAAGTAATTATTCAAAAATGCCTCTGAATATAACCCTTCTGAGTGCAATAGGTTTTGTACTTTATGTTATTTCAGTTCTTATATATATTGGTATTAGATATTTCCACAATTAGCTCTGTAAAAATAAAAGGCGATTTCGAAAGAAATCGCCTTTTTTGTTAAATTAAATCTCGGAAATTTCGGCTGGGAGAGGTTTAGCTTTCCAAATCTTGTGATGAAGAGTGGTCCAGATTTCTCTAATTTCCCTATTATTTAATAATTTGAGAATAAACATACCCGCAACAATACCCAGAATTCCTGCCAAAAATCCCTGCATAAAAATACCAATCACAGTGTTAATATCAAAATAATTTACAAAAATATTTAGCCCGAGATATGATACACTTCCAGCTATTACGGATGCAGAAAAACTATCAAAAATAGTTTTTCTTAAGACTAAAGTAAAACCCACAAATTCTCGGTTGAAGCAAATCCACAATAAAATACAATTTATAAATACTGCTAAAGTATAACCAAGTGGTAACATTAATACCGATGTACCGGAAATATCACTAACCCTAAAAAGAGATTCAATAAAATATTGGAAAGTAACATATGACTCAAAAATCTTTACAAAAATAAATGAAAAAATAATAATAAGAGCTCCAGAGATGCTACCAATTATCAGAGGTTTCTTTGTGTTACCCATAGCATAATAACCTCGAACAAAAAGTAAAATAAGACTTTGGGCTACCACAGACAAAGAAAATAGGGCAAAGGCAGCAGCAGTAAGACGGGTATTTGACCAACTAAATTCACCCACTCCTAAAATAGTACGGACGACCTGAGCTCGTAAAACAACAAACATAACACTGATAGGGATCGACCAGAAAATAATATGCCGAGCAGAGGTAATAATTTCTGTTAAAAAATTTTCTCTATCTCCACGAGTAAAATGTTTGGCTAAAGTGGGAAAAGCGGCAATAGAATAACTCACACCAATAATAGCAAGTGGTACAGACTGCAAATTAAATGAAAGACTAAAAACCGCCACAGAACCATTTTTCATGAACGTTGCCATTGCAATTAAAAAAATTGTAGTGATTTGAATAATACCCAAAGTAAAAGTCCTAGGTATTGAAAGTGACATTACTTTTTTAATCTCAGAAAAATCTAGAGAAGAAAATATAAACTTAGGGAACATCCCCTGCTTAATAACAAATGGAATCTGAATTAATAAGTGCATTAAGGCTCCTAATACTACTCCGTAAACTACTCCTTTTAAACCAAATATTGGATATAAAAAGACAATACCTAAAATTATTCCAAAATTATATATCAAAGGACTAAGAGAATAAATTAAAAAACGTCTATAAACCTGAGTAATGCTACCAAAGAAATTAGAGAGCCCAAGTAAAATTGGTGACAATAAAAGAATCCTAGTAAGAATAATGAGTTCGGGGAAATCCGTTGGTGCAAAACCTCTAAATATCAGAGGAATCAAATATGGCACGAAACAAAAAGTGATAAAACTAATTGTAAATATAAAGAGGAAAAAAAAAGAAAAAACATTATTAATAAACTTTTTACTCTCATCTACCCCGATATTAACTTTTTCAATAATAAAAGGAACTAAAACAGAAATAGCCACAAGTGAAGCCACCGTCACAAAAATAAAATCAGGGATCCTAAAGGCGGAATAATAAAGATCAAGTTCATGTCCTGCCCCGAAGGTGGCCGCCATTAATCTATCTCTAACTAAAGCTAATAATTGTGACATCAAAGCAAAAAAACCAAGTAAATAAGCGGCTTCATGTAAACCATTAATTTCCTTATTAAAGAAATATAATATCCTCTTAACCATTTCCTCTTAAAGTTTTTTACTTAATAAAAATTTCTGAGCTATATTTACTCAATATTACTTATTAAATTACTAATCTCAATTATTACATCATTTAAATCACGAGTACTAGCCGGTCTGTCAATAATAACATCTTGATTTAATTGTTCTTTTTCATTCATAATATAATTAACTAATAAAATTAAACTTCTGCTTGAATTATACTGTTTAAATAGAAATTAGCAAAGCAAAATCGCTCCTTCGGGGAGCGATTTTGCATTTCACTTTCGTATCTATAAGCCGAATTCTGTCTTGATAGTTTTACCTATCATGACTGACCATTTATCTGGGTCCTTCGTTACCTCAGGACTCAAGCGGCACTCGCCAATCTTGCCCGCCACAAGCGGTTTGCTAGATTGAGCGTCCTAAGTTTTTACGAAGATCTCTTCGTTTTTTTACTCAGAGCGCTAAATTTTGTAACCACCTAAGGTGGACAAAATTGGCGCACGGCCTTGCATTCGAGTAAGGATTTGTTCGTTGCATTTTTACCTTTCGATAAAAGTATTCCCTAGGGAATTCCTTCGCTTTCGCTTAGGACGTTTCTGTAGTCACCTCTTGAATTGCTTCAGACGGGCGTTACCCGCTACCCGGCTCCACACTATTTCTAATATGGAAATGTTCGGACTTTCCTCCCCTAGTCTTGCGACTAAAAGCAGTCAGTCAATACGGAAGCCAAGTAATAATAACACAAAATACACAAAAAACAAGGGTTATTAAACTACTCTTGTTTTTTAAAATTAATTTACACCACCTCACAAGTTCCACCAGCACAAGCTAGTTCCTTTTTTGCTTCAGTTTCATCAGATTTTTCATAAGTAATAATTTTTGAAAAATCTATATTTCTCATTTTTTCGCTGAGTTCTTTATATTTCTTTTCATCTATTTCTTCATAGGGCGCTAACTGATATACATGATCATTTCTAGGTAAGAATGAAAGTCCGCCCACAATATCCCAATTTTCATAAACCCAATTAGCCACCAAAATCCACTCATTCTCCCCCACAGAAATAGTAACTGATGGATTGTGCTCGGTATAATTTACTTTCACCATTTTCCAGAATTCTAATTGTTCTATAGCAGATAAATCATCTTTATAGACAGAAGCTTTTGGAGCTTTTATTGGAAATTCCAAAACATAGGTGGTGGCATTTTCTTTTGACTGACCAACTTCTGGAAAATACGGAACTCCTTGATCTTTAAGCATTTTGAATAGAGAATCTGTAGCTGAAATTCTTACTCTTCTAATATAGTATGGAGCGTGTCTGGTGTGCATGCCGGAAGCACAGTCCACAGTCTGAGAAACAGTTCCGGATGGCTTGACACAAGTGGCGCAAGCGGAAGGACTAATACCAAATCTTTTTGCATACATCTCATTCGCCTTTAGAACCTCTTTTCTCATTTTATTTAAAGTTTCAGGATTTCTAACAGCAGGACAATCCCACTGACCAGTAATTGAAACTCCGATCAATCTCTCCTTCTCACAATTTTCCTTCCACTCTTTTGAAAGATAACCAAAGTTGGTCAAAGTAGATTGATAAGTTCCTAAAATAGTAGCAAGTCTAGCTTTTCTCAATAATGTTTTCTCATCATCTTCAAATCTAGCGACAACTTCAGACAAGTTACAAAAACTCTTTGAAGATAAAATAATTTCGCCACATGGATTTGTACCCAAATCTTCTAGATGACCTTTTAAGGCTTTTATCCTTCTCTCTGGCAAGGTTTTAGCTAAAGAACCACGATTAAATATTCCTCTTTCTCCTGAGCCACTCTTCATCAAAGCAATCCATTCATCCATAAACTCTATACTACTTGGTTTTTGTAAATAAACTGCGGAGTTATTAGCGATACTTCTCTGTGGATCAGTAAGATAAAACTGTCCTTTCTTAGCATCTCGCATCATTTCATCATCCAAATCAGAAAGAGAGATAAGAGCGCTTCTCCTAACACCACCGGACACCACACAGTCTCCGATTGAACAGATAATGTCGTGAGCATCAATATTTGATAATCTTCTCCCTTGCTTCTTCATCACTTTTTCTCGGACTAATTTCAAGAGACGAATTAAAGGATCTGGGCCAGAAGCTTTACCACCCATAATTTTTAATCTCGCTCCAGCTGGTCGTATTTTAGAAAAATCAAAGTCAACATCGTGGCCGTTATACCAAACTTTCAAACCATGGACAAGTGAATCTGCCCAACCTTCCTTAGTATCTGGAATTACAAAAGTCACCATTTTCTTTCCGGTTTGCATTTTTATTTGTGGTAGTGACTGAATGTTTTTACTCTCCACTGAAAAACCTACTCCAGTTCCACACATTGAAAGATACATAATCTCACCAAAATCTTGAAAGCAAGATGGCGCGATGAAAGAACAGTTGTAAGCGCAAACATTTGTCTTCTCCACTGCTGGACCAGAAAATTGGAAAAGTCTCATTGATGGCATTATTTCTTGTTTTAAAATCGCCTCACGAATTTCTGCATACTCAGCCGGTTTTAATTTACTACCAAGTTTACTTTTCATGTAGTTTACATATCTGTCCACTGTTTCAATCCAAGTCTCCCGCCTAGATTCTCCATCAATCCATTTTGAGTATGAACGATAATAAACTAATTCACCTAAAGAATTTCTAAAATATTTTTTACTTTCGGCAGTAAGTTTTCTAACCTTAGGTGGAACACTGATTCCCTGCTCTCGGAGCTTTGCTCTTTCCTGTCGATATAAAATATATTCTTTGGAAGTTTTTACGTATTCACTTAAAATTAACTCTTTTTCAACTGAATCTTGGATTCCCTCGACTGTTGGCACAAAATTTGGAAATTTTTTCGAGATCCTAACTAAATCAGCAAAAACTTTGGTGGCCACAAGCTCAGCCTCCTCCAAGGATCCCTCATTTACCACAAGCATTGCTTTATGAATAGCTCCAACGATCTTCATCAGATCAAAGGGAACAATGGCACCATCTCTTTTCTGAATACTTTTTACTAACTTAACTTCTTTTTTACCACCGACTGTATTTTTTACCATTGTTTTTTAAAAAATTATTTTTTTCATAAAAATTTTTGTCTACCAAAAATTTTTATGGGTTAACTTATAAATTTTCTTAAATACTATTTTAAGGTAAGTTAATTTTACACTAATTTACTTAACAAAAGAATACTAAAACAGTAAAAACTACCAAAGAAAACTAAAAAACAGTAAATGTAAAGGCAACTGGAAAAAATTACTTATAATACAAGACGAAAAGAGGGTTATAATTTAAAAAAAATTATTTGTTGAGAAAAATAGCTTGATCTCCAACTTTTAAATTAGAATATTTAGCTTCAAAAGCATTTACTTCTAGAACATATTGTGATTTTACATTACTTCCAAATATTTGTGGAAAAGAATCTGGTTGTACATTTGATTCAATTAATACAACATTCCAATTATCATTAAAAAAAATCATATCAATAGGAAGTAGCATATCTTTCATCCAAAAAGAATGTTCGAACATATCAGGAAAAACAAAAAGCATCCCTTTAGAGGTATGGAGATTATTTCTACTTGATAAACCATTGATTCTGGCGTCATTATTAATAGCAATTTCAACATCCCAAATTTTATTTTCTACTAAAATTTTTCCACTAGTCCCTAAAATTGGTTCAGAGGTTGTAGCAATAAATCTTTCTTCTGTTTTGGAGTCTAGAAAATTACTTTTTTCAATAATTTTATAGACTAAAGGATTTTTTTTAAAAACACTAATAAATGAAAAAGGTAAAAATGCATACCAAAAAATTAAAATGACGGTAGTAAAGATAATTATTACTGAAATGATTAGTAATTTTTTTTTCATTTTAATAAATATTTATTTCTACTTTCTTTTGTAAATCTTTCTGTCGCATATCTGAGCGTAACTCGCGGCATTTTTTTATAAAATTTATTCAAAAAATTTATTTCTGTTTCTAAATTCCTTTTACCAATTTCTCGAAGCATCCAACCAACTGCTTTATGTATTAAATCCTCTTTATCAGAAATCAAAATTTTTGCAATTTTTAGTGAATCTTTAAATCTTCCTTTCTTAATAAAATCAAATGTTGATAAAACTGCAATTCTTCTTTGCCATAAGTTTTTTGATCTTACTAAAGTGTATAACAACATTTTATCTCGTGCAAACAGATAATCCCCTAAAATTTTTGGGGCTGATAGATCCACCAGATCCCAATTATTAACTCTTCCCTTTTTTAGATTTTTTAAATACAAATTAATAATTCTTCCTTTTAATTTATCCTCAGCTTTTTCATATTTAGAAATCAGGATAAATAAAGCAGTCATGCGATATTCATGATTTTTACTACTTAACAGTTTTTGGATATCACTAAGCGATAAATTAGAGTATTTTTTTGAAAGACTTCTTTGTTTTGGTACTATAATACCCAAAAAAATATCTCCTTCACCATATTCTCCTTTTTTAGATTTAAAATAGACAGCTAATCTCTTAGCCTTTATTGGATCTCTTACTTTTTCTAAATCCTTTATTAGTTTATTTAGCATAAAAAACCTTTTAATATATTTTACCATGATAATTACTAATCAACAATAAACCCTTGCTTTTTTAAAAAAATGTGCTATTCTTTTAAATAGAGGGTGTGCGTATAACTGTAGGTTTAGTTGGATGAGTAATACATGAACTTTCCTTAATTGGGATTAAGATCTGTACATCTGACTTCAACCACGAAAATACAATTGCTCTCCATGGGCCTTGAGAAACACATATGGTATCTCAAGGCCTTTTTTATATATTAATATTTAATATAATTGTCTTCTGGTTTAAATTAGTGTATCTTTTATAAAATATTGGGGGTTTGAGGATTGGGTTTGGCCCCCAACAAAAAGACCTTCTAAGATATTTTATAAATTCTAATGAAGAAAAATATCCAGAATGTTATACTAATCCTGTAAGGATCACTTAAATTTTTTAGTAGAAAATTATAAGTGACTACACTTGGAAAACCAGTTCTTAATAATTATTATAAATACGGAGGGTTCGCATAGTGGTCTAGTGCGCACGCTTGGAAAGCGTGTGTGGAGCAATCCACCAAGAGTTCGAATCTCTTACCCTCCGCAAATTTGAACGCAGTGAAAATCTGCGGAGGGTAGCAAAGTATTTAAATACTTTGCGTAAGAGATTCGAAAAGGTTCTTCCATATTTTTGAACAATTAATATTGTGAAAAAATGGAAAACCTGTACTGCTCCTGTAAGGAGAGAAACTCTCTTACCCTCCGCAACAAAACGAAATCGGGTTCGGATGCAAAATTATATTCTATCTCCTAATAAGGCTTTGACTCTATCTTCTGTTGGTGGATGTGTACTAAATAAACCTGATACTTTCTTTCCTGTCCCACCAAAAGGGTTCGATATAAAAAGATGAGCAGTGGCACTATTAGCTTTTTGCATTGGGATATTTACTCCGGAAATTTTTTGCAATGCTTCCACCAACCCTTCTGGATATCTAGTTAAAAGGACACTGGATGCATCAGCAAGAAATTCCCTCTTCCGAGAAATTGCTAATTGAATTAACTGAGCAAAAATAGGTGATAAAATAACAAAAATTATACCAATAATCATTAGTATTCCTCCCCCTTTATTATCATCACTACCCCGCCTTAACCCGCCACGCATAAAAATATTTGCTAGGATTGAAACAAAACCCACTAGCACCACCACCACTGTAGAAAGTAATATATCTCGATTTCCAATATGGGAAAGTTCATGAGCAATCACCCCTTCAAGCTCAGTTTTATTTAATATTTTCAAAAGACCGGTAGTTACCGCCACAACAGCGTGATCCTTATTCCGACCAGTGGCAAAAGCGTTTGGTGATGGTTCGTTCATTATATAAACCTTAGGCATTGGTAGGCCAGCGGTAATAGAAAGATTTTCCACAATATGATATAACTCGGGATATTCATCATGCACAGCCTCCTTAGCCCCTGACATTGATAGAACAATTTTATCTGAATACCAATAACTCAAAATATTCATCATCACACTAAATATTACCGCAAAATATAAAATGCCTGGGCTGTTATAGTAATAACTTATAAAATATCCAAACCCAATAATTATCACCAAAAACAAGGTCATTAAAAACCAAGTCTTTCGGACATTTTTATCCTGCTGTGTATATATTGTAGCCATCTTACTTATGACTATTTAGAATTTCACTTCAACTGGCTCTTTAGCGGCCTCTTCATCAAGAGTAAAGAGTTCCATTTTTGCAAAGTGAAA
>JBFZBC010000010.1:0-11506 GCA_041308645.1 bacterium | reverse complement strand
TCTTGTTCAAATTCAACAGCTATCGGTGATACTGGAATGGGCATAGGTGCCAGTATTGTTACCGGTGCTGCTATTGGCGCTGCTGTTGGTTCAGTAGTTCCTGGTGTTGGAACAGGGGTTGGTGCTATAGTTGGTGGTGTAGTCGGAGGTATTAGTAGTCTATTTTAAGTTTCGTAACAATCTTTGTTTTTCTTATAGAAAATTAATTATATAAAAACATCCTGCTATTTGGCAGGATGTTTTTAGTTTTAAATTATTTTTTTAATCGTTTATGTTTTTAGTAAATTAAGCCAATCATTGAGTTTTAAATCCTCCGCCCGAATATTTGTTTTTAAAGTGGCTATTTTTTCTAGTGGCAGGACATCCTTAAGGTTTGATGATAGTATTTTTCTTTTATGGGCAAAACCAGCATGAAGAATTTTAAAAAAATCCTTCTCTTTCAGACACCAGGTGTCTAATTCACCTGATGCCACCTGGTGTCTGAAAGAGTTTTTTGAAATATTATCTATTAATAAAATAGCGGAATCTACTTTTGGAGCCGGAGAAAAGTTTTCCCTCCCCACTTTCATTATCATTTTAGGAGTACCAAAGGCTTTAACACTAATAGAAAGAAGACTTTCTTTTTCATCATGGGCAATAATTCTTTGAGCAATCTCTTTTTGTACCATTACAACAATTTTGGATGGTTGATTATTTGTCTCTAGGAATTTTCTTAAAAATTGTCCAGTAATATAATAAGGAATATTAGCAATAACCTTGTAGGTATTAGGTGCTAGGTGGTAGGCATTGGGTTGGAAATCTAGAATGTCAGCATGAACTAATTCTAGTTTGCCATTGGATATTTCAGAAATAAATTTTTCTTGAAGTAGTGGTATCATCCTGTTGTCTTTTTCTATCGCTATGACCTTACCGGCCTTTTCCAAAAGTTTTTCTGTCAGAACACCTTTCCCAGGACCAACCTCCAAAATAATGTCTTTTTCAGTTACTTCTCCAGCTAAAAGCATTTTGGTTAATGCTACTTTAGACTTCAAAAAATTTTGCCCGAGTGATTTTTTTGCGGGTATGAATTTGTTGTTTTCTTTTTTCATGAATCTTTTTAGATCTTAAGTTGTTTCTTTTCTTGGCACTATTACTACTTTTTTCTCCTCCTTTTTCCACCCCTATTAGACACCTGGTGTCTTAAAAGCTATATTTCTAGGTTTATTTGTCTTAATTTAACCTGATCTTTATTTAGTTTACTTTTTTCTTCCTTTTGTCTTATAAGTTCTGGTAATAATTGCTCAGCATATTTTAAATATTCATTTTTATTTTTAAATTGATCTAATATTATTTCTTTTGTACAAAGGTATTTGTCATCTTTTATTGCTCCGCCACTATACTCTCCCCAACTTGAACATATTAGGTTAGATTTATTTTTTTTGTGTATTTTGTTATTTAAATTAACATATGTGCTTAAGTATAATAAATATTCATTCGTGCTTATGTGAATAGATTTAAATACCCCTTGAAATAATGTGCCAACTCTTTGATACTTATGATTGAAGTACTTGGAATAACCCATTCCTACTTTATGCATAAATTTTGTAATACCCCCTTCTTTTAATTGTTCTAATATTAAATGATAATGATTAGCATTTAATGAATAAGCTATAATATTTACTAATTTTTCGTTTTGTTTCGGTCTTTCTAAGCCGTTTCTCTTAAATTCAAAAACTCCACCAGCGATATCTTCAGTGTTAAAAATTTCTAAACTATTTAGGAATCGATCATAATCTTCTTTATCTTCAAAAATAATTCTTTTTTCTACACCACGATTATATATATGGTAAATTTCACCATCTATCAAGTTTGTTTCTCTGTAACTCATGTTGTTAATTATATCTTATTAGACACCTGGTGTCTAATGGGGGGAGAATTTATATTTAAAGCTCAAGGTAGATTGTTTTCTTTCAATATTCACCCTGTTAGAGTTTTTTGTAATAATATTTAATTAATAAATTTAAATTCGCTCCACTAATTTTATAATATCAAATATTCAATATTTGTTGAACTTCTAACAGGATCAAATGTCTGATCCGCTTCAATAAAATTATCTTCAATGTCAGCTATAAACTGTGATGGCACACTTGTCTGAGTTGAGCCGAATATTGTTCTGGTATTAGCATAAGTTAGAAATATTTTTTTCTTGGCTCTAGTAAGAGCAACATAAAAAAGGCGTCTCTCCTCCTCACCGTCCTCTTTGTTTTTCACGGTATTTATTCTTTCATGAGGAAAAAGACCCTCTTCTAAACCGGTAATAAAAACATAATCAAACTCAAGGCCTTTAGAGGCATGCACTGTCATAAGTTTTACAGCATTTTCATTTTTCTCCCCCCGAATGACGCAGTCGGGCAGGTCTAAACTATCTTGATCAGTAGCCAAAGCGGCTTCTTCAATTAGTTTTTCAATTCCCTCACCTAATGGTAAATAATCATATTTAATAGCCAAAGTAGCTAATTCACGCATATTTTCTAACCTCTCTTTTTCTTCATTATCTCCGTCTTTCAATTCCTTTTCAATACCGCTTTCTTTGATTATAAATTTGATTACTTCTGAAGGTTTGGTCTTTAAAGCTAATTCGCCAATTTCTTTTAGTAGATTAAAGAATTTATCTACTTTTATTTTTACACTAGCATGTAAATCTTCTTTCTGACCGGAAAATATCTTCAAAATTGTTACCTTACCAAGCCCTCTGGCTGGAACATTAATAATTCTTTTTATGTCACTTAAACTTTCTGAATTAAGTCCTGCTCTGACAAAAGAAATAATATCTTTAACCTCCTTTCTTTCAAAGAATTTTGTTCCCAATACTTGATATGGTACACTTTTATTTAGAAAAGCATCTTCCAGGGACCTGGATTGAAAGTTGGCGCGATATAAGACAGCAATATTATGAGCTAAAATACCAGAAGTGATAAGTTCCTTACTTTTGTTTGCAATATATTGAGACTCCTCTGTTTCATTAAAACCAACATAAAGAGAAACCTTTTCTCCTTCAATGTTTTTGGTAAATAAATTCTTCTCAACCCGATTAACATTTTTTTTAATAATACTGTTAGCGACCGCCAAAATATTTTGAGTGGAACGGTAATTTTGCTCAAGTAATATTACTTTTGCTTTTGGATAATCTTTTTCAAAATTTAAAATATTTTTGATATCTGCTCCCCGCCAACTGTATATATTTTGATCTATATCCCCCACAGCACAGACATCGTTTTTTTTTGCTAGAAGTTTTATAATCATGTACTGAACCTGATTTGTATCTTGATATTCATCTATATGAATATACTGCCAAATATTTTGGTATTTTTCCTGAACCTCTTTATTATTTTTTAGTAATTTATAGGTTTTAAGTAACAAATCATCAAAATCTAAAGCCTTCTCCTGCTTTAGCTTCTTCTCATACTCAGTCCAAATCAAAGACACAAGTTTATGATGGGAAGTAGAATTTTCTCCTCGGATAGAATTAGCAAAATCCTCAGCATTTTTTAAATTACCTTTTTCACGAGAAATTATATTCAAATATTTGTTTGGCTCATGTTGTTTCGTGTCATAGCCCATATCTCTCACAATATCTCTGATAATTTTTTGAGAGTCACTTTTATCAAATATAGAAAAGTGACGAGTCAGACCTATCTCACGACTATTTTCCTTTAAAATATGAACTCCCAGAGAGTGGAAGGTGCTCACAAAAGGTTTTTCTTTAGGAAGTCCTCCTGACAGACAGTTTTCTTTCTCTAAAGCTGATAAGATTCTATCCCGCATTTCCTTGGCGGCCTTATTAGTGAAAGTGATAGCTAAAATGTTTTTGGGCTCTACTCCATCTTTGATCAAGTGCATTATTCTGTGAGTAATGGTCTTTGTTTTCCCTGCTCCGGCCCCAGCTAGGATCAGTAAAGGGCCAGAAGTATACAAAACCGCTTCTTTTTGAACGGAATTTAGGCCCTCAAGGTAGTCATTTTTTGCCTTTTTTTCTTCCATTGACTCATTATAACATAATTGTCCTTTATTATATAGCTTAAATACCCTTATTTTTAGCCAAAATATTAAATAAAGATATCCACCATTTATTAACCGAAGTATTGCCTCTAAGGGTTTTTTTTGCTAGCATTGTAAAGTAGGTAGTTTTCTTATTTTACCCGTTTCCTTAGATGATTGTTTGTGATGCTGTTCTGATAACTACCTAAACTATGAATTCTCATTTTATAATTAATCTTACTAAGTGTATTTGTTTTTCTTTTAGAAAAGCTGTTTTGTTTATATTGATAATTAGTATATTTTTGACTCCAGTGGTAACCCAAGCTGGGGTTATTTCTTTTATATCAGATATATCAGATTTCTTTTCTGGACAAGAAGCTTCAGCTCAAGGCATATCTGTTATTGAAAGTAATTCACAAAGTATGACTCTTTTAGAGTCACCAACTAATGTGGATCCTTCAATTGATGATTGCGAAGAGACTATTGTTGTTGATGGAGAAGAGGCTCTGTTATCACCCTCAATTCCTTCCTTAAGTACAGTGTGTGAAAAAGGAGGTTCTGGCAGTTCTATTATTTCTTATATTGTAAGAGAGGGAGATACTTATTCTAAGATCGCTGGTATGTTTAATGTTTCTATAAATACTATCCTTTGGTACAACAATTTGTCTAAAAGTTCTACCCTTAAAGTAGGTCAAACTCTTTATGTTTTACCTATTGATGGTGTTATGTATACCGTAAAAAAGGGTGATACTTTAAGCACAATTGCTAAAGATCATAAAGGAGATATAAATGAAATTGCCAGCTATAATAACTTAAAAGTAACTGATGCAATAATTCCTGGTGATACAATTATGATTCCAAATGGAGAGGAGGCAACTGTAGATATTTCCGTGACTAAATCTTCTGGCTCAAAATCATCTGTTGCTGGTGGGCAAGTTAATAATGGTTATTTTGTTAAACCCTTTTTGGTTGGTCGTAAGACTCAAGGTATTCATGGCCGTAACGGAGTTGATTTTGGTATGCCGGTCGGTTCTCCTCTTTATGCGGCTGCAGCTGGTACTGTGGTTACTAGTAAGGGTTCAGGTTGGAATGGTGGTTATGGTAATTATGTTGTTATTAAACATTCAAATGGTACGCAAACTTGGTATGCCCACATGAGTAGTCAAACAGTTTCTGTCGGTCAGTTTGTAAATCAAGGTCAGCTTATAGGTTATTCTGGAAATAGCGGTAAATCTACTGGTCCACACTTACACTTTGAGGTACGTGGGGCTAAAAATCCTTTCTAAATGAAAAAATATATTTTATTAATCTTAGTCGTGATTATAATCGCGGGTATTTCTCTGTTTGGGTATTTAAATTATTTTTTTGATAATATAAAATATTCTACCTACCAGAGTACAAGTGGCCTATTTGTTTTTGATTATCCTGAGTTATTAAGAGCTGATGAACAAATAGAAAATAATATTTTTCTATGGTACAAGGATGTTTATAATCCATCCCCGGTAATCACTGTTGATTTATGGACAGAAGACGAAAGCTTACCTGAGCATTTTTTTAATGAAGAGTATTTGAGAAAAAGAGCGGTAGGTAATTCTGAGTTTATAGATTCAAAAAAAATAAAGATAGATGGTAAAGAATTTTTTTCTTTTAGATTTAAATCTGGTGGAGCAGAAAGTTTTGAAGCTTTTGCTTTATTAATTACTCCTAATATTAGTGAAAAAGAAACAACATTAATAAATATACAATATAATTTTTCTGATGTTCTTGGTGAGAAATCATTAAAAAGACTTTTAAAATCAATGAAGATTAGTTCCTTGTAGGTAATTCTAATTTTTAGGACGGTATTGGAGAGCTTCTAAAATGTGAGGAAGTTCTATTTCTTTTTTTCTTTCCAAATCCGCAATGGTGCGTGCGAGTTTAATAACTCGATGGTAAGCTCTAGCTGAGAGGTCAAGTTGGACCGCACTTTTATCTAAAACCTCTTTTACTTCTTGAGACAGGTCAATTAAATTAGAAATATCCTTAGAGTTCATTTCACTGTTAGTTTTTATCTTACGTTTTAAATTAGCAAATCTATCTTTCTGTATTAATCTAGCTTGGAAGATTTTTTCACGGATTATAGAGTTTCTTTTTGTTTGATCATTGCTTTTTTTACCAGATAAATCACTGTGATTTATTTGAGAGACTTCTACCCACATATCTATTCGATCCATGATTGGGCCAGACAATTTACGTTGATATTTTAGTAAATCAATAGCTCGACAAATACATTCTTTAGTTTTCGAACCATGATTACCACAAGGACATGGGTTCATGGCCGCGATCAAAATAAAATTAGCCGGAAAAGTGATAGATCCGCGGGCTCGAGAAATACTAATCTCTCTTTCTTCTAATGGTTGGCGTAAAGTCTCCAATACCTTTTTATCAAACTCTGGAAATTCATCCAGAAATAAAACACCTCGGTGAGCTAAAGTTACTTCTCCTGGTTTTGGTATTGTTCCACCACCAACCAATGAAACATATGATGCTGTATGGTGTGGTGAGCGAACAGGCGGAGTACTAACTAAGTCACCCTTCAAAGTTCCAGCCACAGAGTGAATTCCCGTAATCTCTATAATTTCATTAAATGATAAAGGTGGTAAAATACCAGAAAAGGCTTTAGCGAGCATGGTTTTTCCGGTTCCTGGGGGACCATACATGGCAATATTATGACCGCCAGCGGCCGCAATTTCTAGCCCCCTTTTAGCACTTTCTTGTCCCACAACGTCAGAAAAATCAATCTCATTTCCTTCGTCAGGGTATTCGATTTCTGTTGCGGGTTGTTTAGAAATTTTTTTAGCCTGCCCGGTCAGAGAATTTTTATAAAAACGGTTTTCTTCTGTCGCTTCAAAAATCTCAGGATCAATCTTTTCTTTTTTCTGGTTATCTAAAGTGAGATGATTAATAACTTCTTCTAAAGTTTCCGCACCGTATATTGTAATATCAGTTATTAGAGCTGCCTCCTTTGCATTTTCTTTTGGTAAATATACTTCAGTAAAACCTTTTCTCTTAGCTTCAGCAACAGCTGGTAAAACCCCGGTAATTTTTCTAAGTTTTCCATCCAAAGAAAGTTCACCAAGAAAAATTTTTCCACTAGGATCAAAAAATAATTCTTCATTGGCAGTCAGATAAGTAATAGCCATAGCTAAATCAAAGATCGGCCCTTCTTTTTTAAAATCTGCCGGAGCAAGAGAAATAACCACTTTTTGATTTGATTGTTTTGGAGATTTGAAGCCGGAGTTTTTTATAGCTGAGGCCATGCGGTCTTTTGACTCTTCTACAGCTTTATCACCTAGACCAACAACAGTGAAAGCGTTTAATCCTTTGGAGATATCTACTTCAACATCAATAATTCTAGCTCCCAGCACACTTGGCTGGGCGCTATATGTTTTGGCAAAACCCATTTATTTTGTATGTTTTATACAGGTGATAGAGGACGGGTTGGCTTTTAAACGAGCTTCCGGAATTTCCTCTTCACAAACGTCACATTTTCCGTAAGTTCCATCTTTTATTTTTTCTAAAGCTTTTTCTACAGAAGTTAATTGTGTTAAAAGTTTTTTCATAATAGCCTCGTTTTCACCCAACTCTTCAAATTCGTCAGCCGTTTCATTTTCATCTGCTGAATCAGCATCCAAATCACTTTCCATCGCTACCCAACCACTTGGATTACTAGCGTCTTCTTTACCAACAGTAGATAACTCTTCTAAAAGTTTCTCCTTTTCCTCTTCTAAAAGTTTTTTATATGTGTTTATATTTTTCATATATAAATAATAACATAAAATCAGTAAAGCAAACAGTCAGAACTCTCATCTCTTCAAACTTCGTTCTTTGTTTAATCGATCGATAAGTTCTTTAAAAGCTGTATCATTTACTGTAATTATTATTGTTTCTTTGTCTATTATTCCGTATAAAAGTATTATCTCTCCATTTTTATCTTTTAGAATTCTCACATCTTTATTTACAATCACGCTATCATTAAAACGTTTAGTTAGAGTTGGAGTCAGCTCGTCAGCGATGTTCCCTCTTGTCTCATAGCCTGGAAGCCTAAAGATTATTTGCATGTCTTTTTCTAAATCAACTTCCCAGGCGAGCATTCCTGCGTAAGCATTTTCAAAGTACGATGTTTTTAGAATAATAAAAGGTAGGTTTTTCCCGAAAGAAAAAGTTCCGACCATAAAATCAGATAATAAGGTTCTCTTTATTATATCTGGAATGTTGAAATCCAGCACCGTCACAAATTCTAATGCGTTTAGGATCCTTTTATTAGTGCTAGTTCCTGTAACGGGGTAAATATTATATAAATTATTCACGATAATCTGACTATCATTTAACATAGTTGATAGATTACTTACCAGTTTATTTTTAGAAATAGAATCTATATTTAACTCACTTTTAAATTCGGTCGTTATGAGTGATGGTAACTCCTGGATTTGAACCACGGGTATTTTTGGTGAACTTTTAAAAATATAAACAGCCGAGATGGAGATAATACCTATTATAACCAATAGGACACTGACAAGTATCGCTATTTTACTTGTTGAATATTCATTACTGGTATTATCCTCTCTTTGCACACCGGCTTTTATTTCCGCTTGGATTTTTTTATTTTCTGCAATAGCGATATTTATTGAAGAAAGATGATCATTTTTAATAGCAGATTCTAGATCACCTTTATAAGTTCGCACTAAAGATTTTGGGGTAACAATATTACTTTCTGGTGGTTTTTGGGTAATGTTTTGACTGATAGGTAGAGTATCAGGAGAATATTTTTGGTTAGTAAGCACACTGTAGGCACTAATCGGAACATCTTGTTCGGGCTTTTTATTCTGAGAATTTAAATTACCTTTAAAAACAGAATCAATTCCAATTTTATATTTATTTACTCCGGGGATATTATTGTTTGTTTTTTCTTCTGGAGGCATAACAGTATCTATTATAACCGAATTTTTCTATTTTCCCAATGATAAAAAGACCCAAGTAATTTGACTGGGTCTTTTATTTAATCGAGTTTATTTTTGGACTGGAGGGGATGAAGGAGTAGCTGGATTTGGTGGAAGTTTTTTCTTTGCCCACTCTGAATCAGCTAGTTTTATTGAGAGACTAATACGGTCTCTTTCATCTACACCTTTAACTATTACAGGAACTTTTTCTCCAATCTTTAGGAAAGTATTTACGTTATCAACTCTAAATGGAGCAATTTCTGAGATATGAACTAATCCTTCATTATCAGTGTCTCCAATTCTCACAAACGCTCCAAAGTCAGTAGTTTTTGTTATCGTTCCGATAAATCTTTCTCCCGCTAGGTAGACGTGAGTCATGGCTTCAATGATGAGTTTCGCTTTTTCTGCGGAGCCATCCTTACCAGTACAATAAACAGTGCCATCATCCTCAATATCAATATCCGCACCAGTTTTTGCTTTAATTTCTTTAATTGTTTTGCCTCCAGAGCCTATTACTCCACCAATTTGGTCAGGATTAATTTTTAAAATCAAAATTTTTGGCGCGTTGGTAGAAATATCTTTTCTTGGTTCAGTAATTTCTTTTTGAATTACATCAAGAATTTTTAAGCGAGCAGTTTTAGCTTTAGCAAAGGCTTCTATTAAGGCTAAAATAGGAACACCAGCAACTTTCACATCCATTTGAATTGCCGTTACTCCATTTTTTGTTCCGGCTACTTTAAAATCCATATCACCATAGTGATCTTCTGGTCCTTGAATATCCGTTAGAATTTTGTAATTACCCTTTTCATCCATCATTAAACCAGAGGCAATACCAGCGACCGGAGCTTTGATTGGAACACCACCGTCCATGAGGGCAATAGTAGAAGCACAGACCGAGCCCATAGAGGTTGAACCATTTGAGGACATAGCTTCAGAAACCAATCTAATGGTATAGGGAAAAATTGAATTATTTGGAATCATTGGTTCAAGAGCTTTTTCTGCGAGCGCCCCATGACCAATCATTCTTCTGTTTGCCCCACCCATTCTGCCAGTTTCTCCAGTTGAGTATGGTGGAAAGTTATAGTGATGGATAAAACGTTTTGCCTCAGCCGACTGTTCAGCACCATCGATACTTAGAGCGTCTTTTGGACCACCTAAGGTTAAGGCAGTTAGAATATGTGTACCTCCTCGATAAAATATTCCTGAACCATGTAACATTGGCGAAATACCACCAGCTTGAGCAAAGAGAGGGCGAATTTCATCTATTTTTCGGCCATCGGCTCTTCTATCGTGTTTCAAAACTTGTTCATGAATGAAAGCATCCACTTTTTCTTCAAATAAATGTTCGGCAAAAGATGATTTTATATCCGGATATTTTTCCTCGGCCATTTTCATCCATATATCCATAATCTCTCCTATTTTTGAGCCTCCGGGGATACCACTCATCACATATTTTTCTAATTTTAGTTCAATTTCTGTCGCAAATAAATTTTTAATTTCTTCTGGCATTATTGGAGCAGGAATAGAAATTTTTTCTACACCAATTTCCTTTATTATTTTTTTCTGCCAAGCGTTTATTTTTTCAATCTCCTCCGAAGCTTTTTTCATCGCATCAGCTATGGTATTTTCCTGAGCCTCATCACCAGCTAGCTCAATCATGTTTATATTGCCATCCTTACCGCAAGCTACCAAATCTATTTCATAACGTTCATTTTCAATTTCAACATAAGTTGGGTTGATTTCGAACACGCTGTCAGTTTTGTGTTTACCAATTCTGACGGCTGAGACTGGACCATGGAAAGGAATTTTTGACACGCCAATAGCGAGTGAGGCCGCTACTACCGCTAATACATCTGGGTCGTCCTCATCTATTGCCAAAGTGGTAATGACCACCTGAATTTCATTTCTAATCCATTGATCAAAAAGTGGACGGATAGTTCGGTCTACAATTCGGCCAGACAAAATAGCTTCATCAGAAGGCTTGCCCTCACGTCTAGTATAACGGCTACCAAGAATTAAGCCGGAAGCATAAAACTTTTCTTCATAGTCAACTGTTAGAGGTAAATAATCACCTCCCACTTTTTCTTCTTTACTAATAACCGCCGTGGCTAAGATGGTAGTACCACCATATCTTAAAATAACTGACCCGTTAGCATTTTCTACTAGGTCGTTAAACTCAGCAGACAATGTCTTGCCATTTAATGGCATAGAAAATTCTCTTTTTTTCATATGATTTGAGATTTGATCTGGAGATTTCAGATTAAAAGGTTAAGCCCTTTAAAACCTGCATATCCCAAGACCAAACCCATATTAAATTAATAAAACTCACCTATTCCTAAGTGAGTTTTATCCTAGCATAAATTAAAGAGTTTGTTTAGCTTTATTTATTCTAATATAAAGATAAATTTATCTTCCAAATCATAACTCCTAACGGCTCCTGAACCTTCAGCAGCTATTGTTGTCGTTAATATTATTTTATCATTTTCTCGTCTAAGAGCAAAAATGTCAGC
>JBFZBC010000009.1:0-16204 GCA_041308645.1 bacterium | reverse complement strand
TCTTAAATTCAAGCTCTGATAAAGTAGAGTAAGGGATAGGGTAAATTTTATTTATATAACGAACAATCAAATCCTCTGGTAAAATAATGGCATCTGGACCATCACCGGAAGCTAGTGCTTCCACTAAATCTTGGTCAAAAGTAGCAGAATTCCTCTCTACATAATCCACTGTATACTTTATGCCATTTTCATTAAAAAATTTTGAGATGAAAGAAGAAAAATCCTCCGCTCGTAATGTCCCCCATATAGTAATATTTATATTTGTTTCAGCTGTATCAGTTGACCTATAGGTAGCAAATAAAATAGATCCAACGATGATAAAAAAAATAAATAATCCCAACACCACATACTGAAAAAGTTTACTATTGTTCATGTTAATATAATTAAACGGCTTTTCTAAAAATTAAACCATAATGCTGTGGTCCAGCAGATATCTCTCTATCAAGAATAAAACCGTGATCTTTAAAAATAGAAGTTAATTTATCTTTAGAAACCACATCATTTTCTTGTGGTCCAAGTCCACCAAAGGAACCTGACCAATCCACTACCAAAACTCTACCATTTGGTCTTAATATTCTCTTTATTTCCAAACACAAAGCATCTTTATTCTCAATTTGAAAAATCAAATTACAAGCAGTGACAGCATCAATAGAATTTTCTCTTAATTTTGTTCCACCCAAATGCTCCAGATCACCCCAGACCACGTCAATATTATTTAGATTATTCTGTTTGGCACCATTTTTTAATTTTTGAAGTAAATCCTTTTGGATATCAACAGCAAAAACTTTACCGTATGGTATCACCGCTCGAGCCGCTGCCATAGCATAAAAACCTGAACCAGAACCAAAGTCTGCCACAACCATTCCAGAAGTTAAACCAAATTGTTTTATATTATTCTCTGGATCAGAAAACATAAAGATATTATACCTTTTATAATAACTACAAACAAGTAACTGAGGCTAAAGAGTCCCCTTCACGCAGTTTCATAATACGCACACCCTGAGTCTGACGACCAAGAGTTGGTATTTCCTTTGTATCAACTCTCACTACCTGACTTTTCTTAGAAATAGCAGCTATCTCTTCTTCTTCATCAGTCATTACTTTTGCTGACATAATATTACCAGTCTTTGAAGTAACTTTCATAGTTTTAATACCGGAACCACCACGATTTTGGGTTTTATATTCTTCTAAATCAGTCTTCTTACCATAACCATTGGAACTAATCACAAAAAAGACTGGGTTAACCATACTTTTCTTTATAACATCTGTACTAACAACAAAATCACCCTTACCAAGCTTTATACCACGAACACCAGCGGCTCCTCGACCCATCTCTCTAATATCTGATTCCTTAAAACGAATAGATTGGCCTTTTGCTGTGGCAATCATCATTTCATCTGTCGGACCGACAAACTGAACGGAAGTCAGTTCATCACCATCATGCAGACTAATGGCAATCAAACCACTCCGTCTTACATCATGAAAAGCTTCAGCATCAACCTTCTTCACTACACCTTGCTTAGTCATCATCATCAAAGACAGTTTCGATTTCTTTAATTCCTTTGGCATTGCTAAAACTGAAGTGACTTTTTCTTCAGGGGAAATAGACAAATAATTTACCAGAGCCTTTCCCTTAGTCGCTCTTTTTCCTTCTGGTAACTCATGCATCTTTATTTGATATGCCTTACCTTTATCGCTAAAGAAAAGAATATCATTATGAGTAGAAGCGGTAAGAAAATTCACTACAAAATCTTCGTCTTTTGTATCCAAATCCACAACCCCGATCCCACCACGTTTTTGTTTTTTGTAATCATTAGGATTTGTCCTCTTAATGTAACCACCAGTGGTAAGCACTAATACATTTTCCTCATCCGGAATTAAATCTTCATCTGACATAGAACCTATACCCTGTTTAATTATTCTCGTTCTTCTATCATCAGAATATTTTAACGCTGTTTCTTGTAATTCACTTTTTACAATGCCTAAGATTTTCTTTGCACTAGCTAAAATCTCTTTTAAACTTTTTATCAATGATTGAACTTCTTTCAGTTCATCATCAATCTTTTGTCTTTCCAAGCCTGAAAGACGACCAATTTTCATATCAACAATTGTTTGGGCTTGAATCTCAGAAAACTTAAAAGCCTTCATTAAATTCTTCTTAGCATCTTCAATATCTTTAGATTTTTTAATTAATCTTATAATCTCATCAATATGATCAAGGGCTTTTTTCAAGCCAAGTAAAATATGCTCACGAGCTTCTGCTTTCTTTAAATCAAACTCTGTTCTTCTTTTTACTACTATTTTCCTATGGTCAATAAATTCATCTAGAAAAGATTTTAATGATAAAGTTTGTGGTACTCCGTCTACTAATGCCACCATATTGTAATGAAAAGCATCCTCAAGCTGAGTGTGTTTATAAATATAATTCAAAACTTTCTGTGGCTGGGCCCCTGACTTTAGATCAATAACAATTCTAAGATCTTTTGCACTTTCATCACGTAAACCTTTTATTCCTTCTATCTTTTTTTCTCGAACTAAATCAGCTATAGAAATAATCAAATCTGCTTTATTAACCCGAAAAGGAATGGAAGTGATAATAATCTGATAAGTACCCTTTTTATCCTCCACTATTTCAGCCACTCCTCTAACCACCACCCCACCTCGGCCAGTGGCATATGCATGATTAATATCTGTTTGATTATAAGCTACACCCCCAGTAGGAAAATCAGGTCCTTTAATAAAGTGCAATAAATCTTCAGTGGTAATATCAGGATTATCAATCAAATGAACAGTAGCGTCCACCACTTCCTTAAGATTATGTGGTGGAATATTTGTGGCCATACCGACAGCAATACCCAAAGTTCCATTTAAAAGTAAGTTAGGTAAAGCGGCAGGAAGAACATCTGGTTCCTTTCTAGTGTTGTCATAGTTTGGTCTCCACTCTACAGTCTCTTTTTCTAAATCCTTTAAAAGATCTCCAGAGATTTTTGACATTTTAGCTTCAGTATACCTCATGGCCGCGGCTGAATCACCATCAATATTTCCAAAGTTTCCTTGCCCAACAATCAATGGATATCTATAAGAAAAGTCCTGAGCCATTTTTACCATAGCATCATATACGGATGCATCACCATGGGGATGGAAGTTACCTAAAACCTCTCCCACAACTGCAGCAGATTTTCTGGTCTTAGATCCTGAGGTTAAACCCATTTGATGCATAGCAAAAAGTATCCTCCTATGTACTGGTTTCAAACCATCACGAACATCCGGCAAGGCTCGTTGGGTAATCACAGACATGGCATAATCCAAATATGAGTCCTTCATTTCTGTGGTAATACTTCTTATTGAAATACCCTTTTCTGGTATTACTTCCTCTATTTTTTTTTCTTCTTCTTTGCCGTTTAAATTTTTTGCCATAATATTTTATATAATAATTTCTATTTTACTAATCAAATCAATTATAATTGCTATATTTTACTCAAATGAAATATCTTCGGAACTTGTTGCTGTACTCGTACTTAATTTATCTAATATAATTTCAACTGGTATAGAGTTCTCATTTTCACTTATAAGAATATCAGAGTTAAAATCTGAAAAAGCATTTGAAAATTCCTCCTTGATCATTTGCCACGGACTAACAGAACTTAATTTATCATTATCTACTGGTGAATTATTAGTAAACGAATACCAAATACCCACAATAAAAAAGGTAGCGGTCAAGGCCAAAAAAAGTGATATAACTTTTTTTTGATTATCCGACTTTTTTCTAATGCTATTTAAAATACCCATAAATAATTAATTTGTCTGACTTAAAATCATTACTTCTCCTTCTTTATTCTCTAAATCTTTTTTCTTAATGGTTAATTTATCAACTGGTTTTACATTCTCTTCCCCCGACTCTTTCAAAAATTTCTTCAAAGCATTGTCAGAACCGACATCACCATAGTGCATTGGAATAATAATTTTAGGTTCAAGGGCCACAGCCATCTTATTCGCTTTTGCCGCATCTAAAACACCATCAGCACCAATAGGTAAAAATAATATATCAATATCCTCGATCGCTTCCATAAATTCTGGGCTTAATTTTTCATCAGATAAAGCACCGAGGAAACAGAGGGTTATTCCCTCCAAAATCACAGTGTAGACTGTGTTTATCCTTTCTTTTTTATCATAATTACTATTTGACTGGAAACCTTTAACAAACACACCTTTTGTCTCATATTCACCTGGACCGGAAATAACGAAAGGATCTTTACCATTATAAGAAAGATTTTCTACGCCGTTAAAATCAGGGTGATTGGTAGATACTAACGCAACATCAGCAAAAAAACGAGTAGATTTAAACTTACTCTCTTTTGAAATCGGATTAAAAGCAAGGATAGTATCCCCAAACTGTACTTTAAAAAATTCCACTCCTTGATAAGTGATAATCATACCTAATTATTATAACAAATTAATAACAAAAAAACAAACAAAATAGGCTTGTTTTTTAAATAATAATATGTATAATTAGGTAGTTATTAGTTGACCCTCCGAAAGGTGGGCAGACAGAAAGTAACACCAAGACTGGCGGTTGGTTTTGGACCTTTTTGGCGAAGAATCCGCCATGGGCGGATATTTTATTTTAAAATACTTACCCTATTCAAAATCCACATACTTTATAAGGTATATGAAAGGGCTAAAACAATTAAAATACTAAATAACATTTTATTAGAATTAGTATAATTTTAAATAAGGATGGCAAAAAAAGTAAGAATAATAGACGAATCAACAGTTGAAGAAAAAGCAAATAAGATTAAGAAGGATAGCTTGATGACCAAGATTGTGGACAAAAGTAAAACTCCACCGTCAGTTGGTGATGTAGTTGAAGGTGATGTACTTGGTGTGGAAAAATCTTGTGTTTATATTAATTTGGAACCACATGGTACCGGTATAATTTTTGGTAAAGAGTTTATTAATGCTCGAGATATTATAAAAAAGATTAATATTGGTGATAAAGTCTCAGCTAAAATAGTAGATGTTGGCAATAAAGACGGTTACATTGAACTTTCTCTAAAGGAAGCAAGACAAGCATTGATTTGGGATGAGGCTGAAGAATTAATTAAAAACAAAACAGTATTAGAATTACCTATTGTTGAAGCAAACAAAGGAGGACTCATTATTTCATGGCAAGGAATCAAAGGTTTTCTTCCCGCTTCACAATTAAAGTCTGAACATTATCCAAAAATAAACGATGGCGATAAAGACAAAATTCTTGATGAATTAAAAAAACTTGTCGGTCAAAAAATATCAGTAGCTATTATCACTGCGCTACCAAAAGAAGGTAAACTTATTTTCTCTGAAAAAAATATTGAAAAGAAAAGTAAACAAAAAATTATAGACAAATACAAAGTTGGCGGAATCTGTTCTGGAGAAATAACAGGTATTGTTGATTTTGGAATTTTTGTCAAACTAGAGGATGGTCTTGAAGGACTAGTACATATTTCTGAAGTAGACTGGACTTTAGTAGAAAACCCACGAGCATTTTATAAAGTTGGAGAAAAAGTGGATATAAAAATAATAGAAGTTAAAGATGGTAAGGTTTCATTATCAATTAAAGCCTTAAAAACTAATCCTTGGATTGAAGCAGAGAAAAAGTATAAAAAAGGTGAAGAAGTGAAAGGTGTAGTTATTAAATTTAACAAACATGGTGCACTAGCCTCTATTGAGGAAGGTATTTCTGGCTTAATCCACATTTCTGAATTTGGTACTGAAGCTAAAATGAAGGAAAAATTAGAGCTTGGTAAAAGCTATACTTTTAAAATCCTTTTGTTTGAAGTAAAGAATCAAAAAATGGGTTTATCATTTGTAGAAGGAGTAAAAAAATAAGATTAAAAACGAGACCATATCGGTCTCGTTTTTAATTACCACTCCACGCCTGCACAGTGGTAAAAGTTCTATATGTCCTAACAACATTAAGAAGAACCCCTTCATTACCTGGGTCCATATTAGACATTGTTAATTCAATCTGAACTGCCCTGCCAGCCATGCCTATATTAGTAAAAACGAGTGAATGAACCTGGAGATTTGGGTCCGTTAAACGGAAGGGATTACCTTCCCCTTCTTTTTTCCAGACTGCACAGTTTTTTAGATAAAAGACCGTAGGATTTTTATCTTCATCTCTAACATGTATTGATAAAATGGAAGTAATTCTTGAGTCTGAACAAGCGGGATTTGAGGTGGAGGTTGCCGTCACATTTGTAATATTATCCGCTACAATAATAGTGTTACCTACAATATTAATACTGGTAGCTGGACTGACAGTACCGGAGCTTACCACTACATTGGTGGACGGATTAGTGATTTCCAGGTCAATGCTTTTACCCAGGGATAGTTCCGTGTATTCAGTGGGGATATTGTAGGTGATGTAAAGACAGGTGGTGGAGGCGCTGACAGGCAGGGTGCCAGTAGTGGTGGCGAAATTGTTTACAAAAGTACCATCATCACCAAAGAGCTCGGCATCCTCGGGTTTGGTGGCGGAACAAGTGTCTTCCTTTTTGTAATATAGTTTGAGATTAGTGATATCTTCAGCTAGGAAAGAACCATCTTGATGGAGAGTAATGGAAGTGACATTGGCTTCCCCGCTTGATTTGCTGAAGGTAAACGCGCCGCCGAGGTCCTTGTTAATAATTGGGATGGTAGTGGTCGCCACCTGACTTCCCTGTTTACTAACAATCGTGAGTGAGACTGCCTGTCCCCAACCAGTGTTGTTTCCTGAATCAACAAACCCAGAAATTTCTACAACATCAATTGTAGTGGAAGAAGTGTTGTTAGAATCCTGCACATCCAGGTAAGCAAAGTCTCGTCCGCCGTCGGGCTGAAAGTACCACTGATCCCCACCACTGGTGGAACGGAGAGTCAGAAGATTATTCTCAGCTCCCTTGAGGGTTGTGGTACCGGTAATCAACAGATTCCCAGTGGTGTTGAAATAGAGTGCTGTGGGTACTGTGGTGGACCCAGCGATGAGGGAGGCAAAAGTGGTGGTTCCAGTCAACGATATGGTTTGGTTGGTGCCATTTAAAACAAATGCTGTATTTATAAAAGTGATAGTGCCAACAGTTTGAGAAAGGTTACCAGAAAGATTTATGGTATTTGCACCGCCTTGTGGTGGAGTATAATTTACAATCACCACTCCTGAACCGCCAGGTGCTCCGGCGTAAACTGAACCATTCCAGGCGCCACCTCCTCCTCCACCACCAGTGCTAGTTGCCCCGACTGTTCCATTAGCATTATTACCTCCGTTTCCTCCTCCACAGGTAGCTAGACCCTGACCAGTTCCTGCTCTGTTTCCTCCACCTCCTCCACCTCCATAGCAAACTGAACTACCACTAATACTAGAAAGAGTTCCCGCTCCACCATCACCAGCTTTTGGTGAACCAGACGTTGGAGATTGTCCATTTGCCGAATCACCTGCCCCGCCACCACCGCCATATGTATTTAATGGGTTAGAACCATTTCCACCTATATAACCACCCCCACTATTTCCTCCGACTCTAGTTGCTACATTAAATGTAGCACTATATCCACCGGTTCCACCGATCGCACTAATTGTTGAGAAAGAAGAAGTGGCACCGGATGAAGCCCAGCCTGAAGTTCCATTTGCACCGCCAGCACCAACAACTATATTTAATATATTCCCCGGAGTTACGGCGAAACTAGTCGTACTAACAACTTGACCACCGCCGCCACCACCACCTTGATCTCTACCCCCACCACCTCCACCCCCCACCACCAAAACCTGCAAGCTATTAACATTTGCGGGGACAGAAAAAGTTGAGGTTCCTACAGTGGTAAAAGTTTGCAATCCGCCTGGTTCCTCATTTAAAATCCCGCCCGTCACACTTAGATTTCCACCAACAGTAAGGATTGATGGTAAAAGATAGGTATCCATACTATCAACTGAAGCGATATCCAAATTATAATAATTTAAAGGATTTATAGTATAAGCGGTAGTAGTGCTATTACCATTCCCCACGTATTCAATCGTGCCGGACGGAGTGGAAGTGGAAATAGTCACAGACTCATCACCCCTCATCCTTAAAGTGCTGTTATTGACCAAATTTGTAGTAGTAAAATTATTTCCATTTAAACTTAAAATACCGGTATTTATAGTTGTAGTCGCCAAGGAAAGTGTAGAGGTGGAAGTGAAGACGGAACTGGCTCCACCATCAATATTAAGAACTGAATAAGTGCAGGCTTTTATGGTATAAGAAGCGGATGTACCGTTATAGTCCACAATTCCACCAGTAGCGGAAGTTGGACACTTACTCACCGTCTCCCCACCTTGAAGTTGGAAGGTTCCGCCGGCATTAATGAGGAAATTATTATTGACCGTCAAATTATTCGCGTTAATATTCAAAGTGCCGGTTGCCACGTTCAAATTATAAAAAGTATTTGTGGTCGTGGCCAAAACAACACTGCCTGATGCTTGAGCGATGGTGGTGGTGCCGGCCGACCAAGTGCCGCGCGCGTTAACCGAGGTAGTGCCCGTGCCGGAGAAAATAAGGTTAGCTTTGAAGGTGCTGGCGGTGGTAGTAAATGATTGGTTGGCGCCAGTCATATTTAAGGTGATGTTGGGACCGAAGGTCTGTGCACCCCTGCCACCCATGGTAAAGCTTCCTTGAAGAGTGATGGTGATAGGACTGGTACTGGTAGCCGACCAAGTGTGAAGATCATTAACGAGATCAGATATTGTGAGTGTGTTGGAAACAGTAAAGCTGTCGGCTAAGGTGGTGCCGACCCAGCGATTAGAGGGGTCAGCTAAGGTCAAATTATAAAAAGTGACGCCACCGGTGGTCATGGTCGGAGAAACATTACTGTGGTAAAATGTCACCGTTCCGCTTCTCGCCACCAAACCTGAGGCGCCAGCGTTGTTGGTGAAGATGTGGTTAATTGTTAAATTTTCAGAGGTCACACCACCATCGGGTGAGACATCCAAAACTGAGCCAGAGTTGATGACTAGATTATAAAAAGTATTAGTGGTGGTAGCCAAAACAACACTACCGGAGGCTTGAGCGATAGTGGTGGTGCCAGCTGTCGCCGAACCACCCTTAATTACGGTGGTGGTGCCGGTGCCGGAGAAGGTAAGGTTGGAATTGAAGGTACCAGCTGTGACAGTGAAGGATTGGTTGGCGCCAGTCATATTTAAGGTGATGTTGGTGCCGAAGATCAGTGTACCGGCGCCAGTCTGAGTAAAGCTTCCTTGAAGAGTGATGGTGATAGCGCCGGTCGTCGACCAAGTGTGGACTCCTCCAGTATTAGGTATTGTGAGCGCGTTGGAAACAGTAAAGCTGTCGGCCAAATTGGTAGTGTAGCCATTATTGCCGGAAGTTAAAATCAGATTGTAAAAAGCAACACCACCGGTGGTGATGGTCGGAGTAACAGTACTGCTGTGGCTAAATGTCACTGTCCCGCTTCTCGCCACAAAACCTGAGGCGCCAGCGTTGTTGGTGAAGATGTTGTTAATTGTTAAATTTTCAGAGGTCGCTCCACTATCGGGCGATGCATCCAGAACACTGCCGGAGTTGATAACTAAATCGTAGAAAGTATTAGTGGTGGTGGCTAGTGCGACGATACCCGATGCTTGGGCGATAGTGGTGGTGCCAGACGAATGAGTACCACCAGAACTTAATAGGGTGGTGCCGGTGCCGGAGAAAGTAAGATTGGAATTGAAGGTGCCAGCAGAAACAGTAAAGGATTGGTTGGCGCCAGTCATATTTAAGGTGATGTTGGTGCCGAAGATCAGTGTACCGCTAGTCTGAGTAAAGCTTCCTTGAAGAGTGATGGTAATAGCGCCGGTCGTCGACCAAGTGTGGACGACGGTGGGAGATATTGTGAGCTCGTTGGAAACAGTAAAGCTGTCGGCAAAATTGGTATTGCCGCTATTCCAGCGATCAGAGGGGTTAGTTAAGGTCAAATTATAAAAAGTGACGCCACCGGTGGTGATGGTCGGAGAAACACTATAGTGGCTAAATGTCACCGTTCCGCTTCTCGCCACAAAACCTGAGGCGCCGGCGTTGTTGGTAAAGGTGTAGTTAATTATTAAATTTTCAGAGGTCACACCCCCATCAGGGGAAACATCCAAAACTGAGCCGGAATTGATGACGAGATTATAAAAAGTATTGGTGGTCGTGGCTAGGGCGACGATACCCGATGCTTGGGCGATAGTGGTGGTGCCAGACGAATGAGTACCACCAGAACTTAATAGGGTGGTGCCGGTGCCGGAGAAAGTAAGGTTGCCTCCAAATGAACCGGCAATAATATTAAAATTATTTCCGCTGAAGTTAAGATTGGCATTAAAAGTCCCGCCGGTCATTGTGAAAGAACTACTCGGCCCAGTCATATTGATGGTGATGTTAGTGCCTAATGTACCGGCGGTCATATTAAAATTATTTCCGCTGAAGTTAAGATTGGCATTAAAAGTCCCGCTGGTCATTGTGAAAGAACTACTCGGCCCAGTCATATTGAGGGTGATGTTGGTGCCAAAGCTCAGACCACTACCTCCCGCTATCTCACTAAAATTTCCTTGTAGAGTAATGATGATGGCGCTAGTCGCCGCCCAAGTAACGATGTTATTGGTATTAGCTACAGTGAGCGCGTTGGAAACAGTAAAACTATCAGCCAAATTGGTGGTGCCGGTACGATTGCCAGCTAAGGTCAAGTTATAAAAAGTGACGCCACCAGTGGTCATGGTTGTGGAAGCATTCATAAATGTCACCGTCCCACCTCTTGCAACAAAACCAGTGGCACCAGCGTTGTTGGTGAAGGTGTTGCTAATTAAGAAATTTTTAGAGGTCACCCCACTATCTGGCGATGCATCCAGGACTGAACCGGAGTTGATAACTAAATCGTAGAAAGTGTTAGTGGTGGTGGCTAGGGCGACGATGCCCGAGGCTTGGGCGATAGTGGTGATACCGGACGAATGAGTACCACCAGAACTCACTAGGGTGGTGCCGGTGCCAGAGAAAGTAAGGTTAGAATTGAAGGTCCCGGCAGAAACAGTAAAGGATTGACTATCACCGGTGAAATTCATATTGCCGGTGGCGGTGTTGGCCACCGTACCAGCAACCTGGGAATAAACACCACTCACGGTGATGGTCACCCCGGCTGATTCGGTGATAGTTCCAGTGTAACCGGTGGTAATATAAAAATCTGTGACATTGAGAGCAGAGTCTACTGTAGCGCTGTTCTTGCAACTGGTGGTAAAGTATACTACATCCCCATCCACTGGTACTGTGGTATTTTTATTTGTATTGCAGGCACTGGCGGCCGTGGTGCTCCAGTTCGTATCCACACTAGTATTGGCCCCGGCCGTTGCCCCCACCCAGTATTTGGTAGCTGCTTCCGCGCTATTAGTAGAGATAAAAAAAAGAATAATTCCAAAAAGTAAAAGACCTGTCCCGCAAAATCTTGATGGAGTGGAAGATTTATCTGTTTTAGTTGATAAGGAAAATTTCATTATTATATAGAGATATTATACTAATAATATATTTTAAAAACAAATGTTTTTAACTGAATTCTCTTCTTTTCTTATATTAACTATTCAATATTTTTATGTTCTTTTTAAAATCCTTTCCTGATTTGATATACACCCGTCAACGTGCCACGTTGACGTCTAATACAATATAGATTACAATAGCCGGATGATTGGTGATATAAAACATGTATTTAATCGCGGAGTAAATAAAATAAATACCTTTAATAGTGATTCCGACAGACAGAGATTTGTAGAGTGTTTATATAAATTTAATAATAAGGACACAGCCCTAAGAAGTGAGGCGGAAGATTTCTTTAAAAATCCCCCACCACAGGAAGATAAGATAGTCGAGATATTGAAATGGACTTTAATGCCAAATCATTTTCACTTATTACTTGTTGAATTAGTAGATGGTGGAATAACTGAATTTATGAAAAGATTAGGTAATGGCTACACTAAATATTTCAATATTAAGAATAAAAGAAGTGGCTATCTTTTTCAAAATACAGCAAGAATGATCCCTCTGGAAAATGACCGCCAATTTCTATACGCACCGTATTATTTAGATATAAATATCCTTGATACAAAATTCCCAAACTGGAAGGAAACTGGCATAAAAGATACAGAAAAGGCAATTAACTTTCTTAATAATTACCGGTGGTCAAGTTTTTCTGACTACACCCGTCAACGTGCCACGTTGACGTCTAGTAAGAATTTCTCCTACTTAATAAACAAGGAACTATTTTATAACCTTTTTGATATAACAGAAAAGGAATATCGAAAAGAATTATTAGGCTTGATTAGAGAGCCAATTCCAAAAATGGAACTTTGATAAGTGACGTCAACGTGCCACGTTGACGTCTTGATTATATATCTAGATTAGCGAGTTTGGCGTTGGATTGAATAAAAGATTTTCTGGCCGGTACGTCTGTACCCATAAGCATATCAAAAACTTTGTCTGCCTCTTGAGCATCATTAACATCCACTCTCTTTAAGACTCTTCTCTCAGGATCCATGGTAGTTTCCCAAAGTTCCTCAGCGTTCATTTCTCCAAGACCTTTGTACCGTTGTACATGAAGCTTTTCAAATTTTTTGGTTTTTTCTTCTTTTTTATCTTTTTCTTCAGGCACTTTAACATCTTCGGCATCTTCTTCAGTGGTTTCCTCTTCGTTCTCTATAAGCTCAATATCCATAGGAATATCTGTACCGAATTTTTTGGTTTTTTCTTCTTCAGAATATACATACGTTATTTCCTTACCTTTTTTTATTTTATAAAGTGGTGGCTGAGCAATATAAATATATCCACCATCAATTAAAGGACGAAAATAACGATAAAATAAAGTCAAAAGCAAAGTCCGGATATGCGCTCCATCTACATCCGCATCGGTGGCGATTATGACTTTATGATATCTTAATTTTTCTAAAGTAAAAGTATCACCAATTGCCGTTCCTAAAGCTAAAACAAGATTCTTTATTTGTTCTGAGCCAAGCATTCTATCTAGTCTAGCTCTTTCAATATTTAATATTTTCCCTCTTAAAGGTAAGATAGCTTGCGTCTTTCTGTCTCGCCCAGTCTTGGCTGTACCACCTGCAGAATCTCCCTCTACAATAAATAATTCCGAAACAATAGCATCATTTGATTGACAATCTGCCAACTTACCTGGTAGGGTCATACCCTCTAAAGCCCCTTTTCTTAAGATTGAGTCCTTTGCAGCTTTAGCCGCCTTCCTAGCCCTCAAGGCTAATATTACTTTACTTACGATACAACGAGCATCATCAGGATTTTCTTCCATAAAAGCATCGAATGCTGAGCCGAAAACTTCTTCAACTGCAGCGCGCGCTTCTTGACTTCCAAGCTTAGCCTTTGTCTGACCTTCAAATTGAATTTCTCTAAGCTTTACAGATACAACAGCAGTTATTCCCTCCAACACATCATCTCCAGTAAAATTATCTTCACTATCTTTTATAATACCATTTTTACGGCCATAAGAATTTAAAATTCTAGTTAAAGATGCTTTAAAACCAGTGGTATGTGTACCACCCTCTGAAGTATAAATATTGTTAGCGAAAGAAACTACTCTAGCCGATATATCATCCACATATTGCAGAGCTACTTCTACTGACTCAACACCATCAACTTTTTTCTCAACATAAAAAATATTTTTATGAATTGGTTTCTGAAATTGATTATAAAATTTTATAAGAGAATATAAACCACCCTCAAAATAAAAGGTTTGTGAAGGAGCTTCAATATGTAAATCACGGAAGTAAAATACATCTGACTCATCAAATTTTTCCGTGACATTTCTAGTATCAATAACTGAAATCCTTAAACCTTTAACCAAATATGCTTGCTGACGCATATGAGAAAATACTTTACTCCAATCAAAAACTACCCCTTCCTTAAAAATCTCGGCATCTGGTTCAAAAACAACTATTGAACCATGGTATTTTGTATTCCCAATCTTCTTAACTGCTGCCTTTTTCTTTCCTTTTGAATATTCCTGCATATAGACTCCCCCATCTTTATGTACGGTTACTTTCATATAAATAGAAAGTGCATTCACAACCGAAGCACCCACACCATGCAAACCACCGGAAACTTTATAACCTTCACCACCAAACTTTCCCCCCGCATGAAGCACGGTCATAATAGTTTCCAGAGCTGATACTTTTGTTTGTTTATGCATATCAACAGGAATACCTCGGCCGTTGTCAGTAATACGAACCCTGTTCCCCGGTAAAAGAACAACTTCAATATCATTGGCATAACTACCCATTGCCTCATCACGAGAGTTATCAAAAATTTCAGTAATCAAATGATGCAAACCATCTGGACCAGTGGTACCAATATACATACCAGGGCGCCTTCTAACTGGCTCCAAACCCTCAAGAACGGTAATTTGTTCCGCCCCATAATGAGCTTCTTTTTCCTTACCTTTTATATCTTTATTTTCCTTATCTTCTCGCCCTTTTAAATTTTTTGCCATAATAATATATTAAATAATAATACTACTTTACTTACCAAACTACCCTTTATTTTAGGTGTTTATTCCATAAAAAATTACTTGGGTATACTATTTTTTACTACTATATTATACCAAATCATGTTCTAAAAAGAAAGTAAGTAAAGTGAATAATTCGTTGCAAAAACAAGCATTTAATGCTATTTTAAAACAAGATAAATATACATATAAAGTGGAGGTAGTAAATGAAAAAGTGCCCAAATAAATTACGTTGTGACCCTTTAGTTTTGGATAATATAAAATTAATTGCTGAGATTACCATTTTTCTTAAATTAATAAAAGATCATTACTTGAAACTGAAACAAAAATAAACACAACTTTTTCTAAAAAACCGCATCAAATTTGATGCGGTTTTATTTTAATATTTGCATTTATTATATTTTTGTGTTAGTTTACCTACTAGGTAATCAGGTTGTTCTTTAAACAAAATAAGGAGGATAAGTATGGATATGGATGGTGCGAAAGAAGAGTTACAAAAAATTATTGTTACCGCCAAAAAATCTGGGATAACATCCAAGAAAAATATACCCACATTAAGTCTTGTCCGCATTGCGGAAAAGCACGGTCTTGGATCAAGAGAAGTCTGTGATCTTCTTGATCAAATTTGGGAATCAGACTAAAACGAAATTTCATATAAAAACGCTGGGTATATTATACCCAGCGTTTTTTTAAAAAACTACCGAACAAGCGCTTTTAATTCAGTTTTAGTCTTTGTAATAATTTCATCTTGAATTTTATTTACCTCCTCATTAGTCAAGGTTCTTTCGTGTGAACGATAAATTATTCTAAAGGTGTAGGATTTCTTACCAACCCCGAACTTTTTATCATTTTCAAATTGATCAATTAATTTTACTTCTTCAATTAAGTTTTCGGCAAAATCACGGACTATTTCAAAATAATTATTAAGATTAATGTTTTTATCAATAATAAATGAAATATCTCTAGAGGTTTCTGGATATTTACTAACCTCTTTAAATTTACTATTAATATTCTTAAATTGAGATGTTATTCTAGGATCCTCGGACCAGAGAATACGAATATCTGGTATGCCCATCTTCACCATTGCTAAACGATCACCAAAACCAAAAGCCCAACCATTATAAATTTCAGGATCTAAACCAAAATTCCTTAAAACCTGTGGATGAACTAGGCCAGCGCCGTTAACCTCCATCCAATCACCGCTAAACATCACGTCCATTTCCACTGAAGGTGTCGTAAAAGGGAAAGAATCTACAAGGAATTTATATTCAATATCATCACCCAAAACACTTTTAGCCGTATCAATTTGTACCTCTTCTAAATCATTTAAAGTAAATACTTTCTTTGATTTTAGACAAATATATAAACCATCAATTTGATGGAAGGCTGGAAAATGATGACGATCAATCTCATCTTTACGAAAAACAATACCTTTTGATAAGGCTTTAACTTCTCCAGTCTTTTCTAACTTAGCCAAAACTTCTTTATTTTTTAAATAGTAAGACCACATAACAGTTGTCTGGGTTCGCAATACATGAGTTTCGTCTAAATAATATGTATCGGTTTCCTTTCGACTAACGTGATCTTTGGGAGCATTAAGTAAATCAAAGTTTTCTTCTACAGTAACAATTCGAGGAAAATCAACTATATCAAAATCTTTAAATCGAGGAACTTTTAATATCTC
>JBFZBC010000008.1:0-2847 GCA_041308645.1 bacterium | reverse complement strand
GTTGTCACACTCCGGCCTTAATACTTATTCCCAATAAGTATTAACCCTCGCATAAAATTTTGTCGTCAAAAAAATTTTGCTGCCCGCCCGACTGAAACAGTCGTTTCGGGCGGGGGCACCGGCTCACGGTTTTGCTTGCTAGCAAAACATCGTTCCGCCGTCAGCACCCATGCGTCCCGCAAACAAATGCGGGACTCGCCCGCGCAGCAAAAAAGCCCTTTTCAGGGCTTTTGCTGGCGCGGGCTAGTGGACGACATCAGAACTGGATTTGAGAGGAGAAATGATACTACAGTGTATATTCCTGCACTTTTTACTCATTGATTTTTATTGCCTTCCCTTCAATAAGAGCTTCGGCTATTTTTTTATAAGCCGAAGCTAAAATCCGCTGAAAAGTGCTTTGAGAGGTATTCATTTTTTCTGAAGCCTCCGTTTGTTCCAATCCTTCCACATTTTTTAATCTTATAGCTTCTAGCTCCTCTATAGTCAATTCTACTTCATCCAAAAATCTCAAAGGAATACCTTGAGGTTTGAAATACCTCACCTTTGGATTAAAACCTATTTGACGACATAATCTTGGTCTCACCATAAACTATTGGTCTTTCTCTAAATCAGAGAGCTCTTTTTCAATTCTCTCCTTCTCATCTAATAAAGACTTTTTCTGTTCTTCCTTTGTTTGATTTTTACCATTCCCTTGGCAATTACCAAGACCCCGTCCTGTTCTTGGGCCTTGTCCTTGTGGACCTGTTCCATCTAATCTAGGCATATATTTATTTAATTGGTTGATAAAGCGACCTTTGGTTATGAGTATATACCCATAACTATTTCAAGTCAAGCAATTACCCCACGGTCTAAAACACTATATCTATTTAATTTGGGACCTAACCTGAATCATTTGAGCGTTAATACTATTATCGGTATTACTTGATCCGTTTACTGATATATTAGAACCAATAATCAAATCTCCTATATTTCCACTTGCCATCTTGCTTATAGTAGTGCTGGCGCTTAGAAAAACCAATCTTGAACCACCATCTTGAGACTTAACGGTTAGACTTTTGTCATCTATAGATAAAATCTCACCAGACACTATACCTCCCATAGTTCTGTTGCTTCCCAAGACATTATTTCCACCTAATTGTGGATTTCTTTGTACAAAACTAGTCCTATCAAAAGTTGGGTTTTTTCCTTGACTATATTTTAGACCACCATAAAAAGAGACAACTACTAATACGATAGCAATTATTACAGATAAAACGACAATATTTTTTGACATATTATTTTATTAATTAATTTCTTATAAATTTACTCATATCTTAATGCCTCGATTGGATTAAGTTTGGACGCTCGACGAGCAGGATAATAACCGAAAATTATTCCAATACCTGCCGATACACCAAAGGCCAACAATACTGACATTAAAGACATAGTAGTTTGGATAATATTTAAGGATGACAAAGTATAACCAATTAGCCAACCTAGAATGACACCAATTAAACCACCAACAAAAGTCATAGAAACAGCTTCAATTAGAAACTGTAAATTAATATCTTTATTTTTAGCACCGATTGCCTTGCGCAAACCAATTTCTCTTGTTCTTTCTGTCACCGTGGTGAGCATCATATTCATAATACCGATACCACCAACAATAAGTGAGATACCAGCCACGGCCGCTAACAGAGTAGTAAAAGTATCAGTAACACTTGAAGCGGTAGCGACAATATCACTCTGATTCATTATATTAAAATCCGCTAAGGTTGGATCGGTTATTTTATGCCTGGTTAAAAGAAGATCCGTCACATCCGTTTGAACTTGGGTCATAATTTCTGTACTTTCTGCCTGAATATTGATAGTGGAAACATAATCACTGCCAGCCAGAAATCTTTGAGCAGTAGTGAGAGGAATAAAAATCATATCATCTGAACTACCAAAACCTGTTCCACCCTTAGTCGCGGTTACCCCAATAACATTGAATTGTATCCCATTTATTCTTATTGTTTGTCCCACAGGATTAGATCCTTCACCGAATAAATCATCACGAACAGTTGGGCCAAGTACTGCTACTTTAGATAAAGCCTTATTATTCTGTTCAGTGATGAAATTTCCTAGATCTATCTCCAGATTTTTTACAGTAGGATAACTCCCATTCACACCATCAACAGAGGTGTTGGTATTAGTACCTTTGGCGGTTATTTGATAACGACTAGAAAGTTCTGGTGCGATAGCTTTTACGCCAGTAATATTAGAGATAGCGGTGGCGTCTTCGGAAGTTAGAGTTTTAGCCGCTCCACGACCAGTATTTACCTGAACCCCGGGTGTCCTTTGAGCTCCAGGCATAACCATTAGAAGATTTGAACCGATGGATTGAATACTTGAAGTGATAGAACTCTGTGCTCCTTGACCGATGGAGATCATAGCAATCACAGAAGCAATACCAATAATGATACCGAGCATAGTTAAACCAGTTCGCACTTTATTAGCAACCAAAGCCGAATATGTTTCTTCTAAAATATCAATTATTTTCATAATTATTTTTTATCTATATTAGTATCGCAGGATGGATTTATGATTCTTCTTTTATGTTTTTTGGAATCGGAAACAATTTCACCATCACGAATATGAATAATTCTTTCAGCATGCTCGGCCACATCGTGTTCGTGAGTTATCAATATAATTGTTCGGCAATGCTCTTTATTCAGTCTCTGAAAGGTTCCCAAAACAATTTCACCTGTTTTAGTGTCCAAGTTTCCAGTTGGTTCATCCGCTAGAATAATAGTTGGATTATTCACCAAAGCTCTAGCAATCGCCACTCTCTGAATTTGTCCGCCAGAAAGCTGATTTGATTTGAGA
>JBFZBC010000007.1:0-3533 GCA_041308645.1 bacterium | reverse complement strand
AGTGGCGATATAAGTCCAACGATAGTTATGTCTATTGCAGTACCTAACTGATGCTCAGAATAACCCTGATCAGCTGAAAATTGATTAGCACCAGAACCGTATGACACCAAGTAACTACTTTTTAAAGTTGACTGCGTACCAAAAGAACGATAGGCTGATACAATTTTCAAATCAACATTCGCTCGACTAGCACGAGTAAGCATTCTGTTTAAAAAGACTAGAGCTTGAGTGTGAAACTGAAGGGTCTTCGTGTCGTCATATAAATATTTAGAATCTATATCCTGCAAACTCATTGGGACATAATTATCACTTAAAAAATATACCTTAGAATATTTCTGTAATAACTCTTTATCTGTTTGGGAAAGCTTTTGTAAAGTGCCAACTGTACCTGAAATATCATCAATATTTTCTTGAATCTGGCTACTTTGATTTTGTTGGTCGGCTATACGTTGGGCCAACTCCTGACTAGTTAAGGTACTGGTATTTAAAGCAATCTCTAAATTTTCTATTCGATTACTTAATAATTCAGTAGAGGAAAACACCTCTTTTTTCAAAAGGTTAATAGTACTAAATTGAAAATAAAAAATACCTGCAATAACTAAAATGACAGCCAGTATCAACCCATCAGAAATAGCTAGCCATTTTGATGTTTTAAAGGTCTCTTTTGTTTTATCTATGAAATCTTTCATCTATAAAAGTATATCACTTTTTCCTGAAATACTCAAAAAGAGCTTTGATTCCAGCCAGATTTCTATCCCATTCAATACCTTCATGTGTGGCTAATTCTACCGTAATGGCGGGGATATTTATAGAAGCTAACCAATCATCAGCTGCGCCAGTAATTTTATAACTATTAAAAGTATTAACTGCTGGATAGCCGGAAGCTTTAGAGTAAGTATTCATAATATCAAGTGTCCCAGGTAGAATCCCGCTATTACACTGTGAAGCGTATACGGCATTAGATTGACTATGCCAAAAAACAACAACTGAAGGTTTATCTTTATAAATAAAATCTCTGATGATTTGCGACTCTGGCTCAGAAAAAACTGTCGTTCCGCCACTTACTTGCTTATTTTGCCAAGTACTAGTTGCTTGCCATTTACAATCAAAATTTCTATTTAAATCTACATTGTTGGCATTAAAGCGTCCGGTACCATTTGGTAAATTGATTTTTACATCTCCAGGAACAAAAAGACCATCTTTGCCAACCACCTTAAACACTCCGTCAGGGTTTGTCGAAGGAATCACAGTCACTGTTATATTTTCCGGAATAATTTGAAAATTTACTTTTAGATAATCAATAAATTGATAAGACAAAAGTACACTGTTCCATTCATAACCACCATGAATACCACCAACAAATAAAAGATGAGTACTACCCTCTCCAAAAATGTATGCTTCTATCTGCCGTCCTTCTACTGATTTACCAAGTGTTACAATTTTAGGTACAGGAATATTAACTTTTATATCAACATTAGATTGTCGCTCGTTTTTACTTAGAGAGTAAATAAGTATTGCTAAACCAAGCAAGATAAAAAGACCTACTATAATTATCCTCCTAGTAAAAAATACTTTCATTATTTGGCGTAATAGTTAAGAATTGCTTTAATACCAAGTAAATTTTTTGACCACTCAACATCTTTATGATTAGTAAGAAGAACACTAATAGCGGGGATTTTCTCTTTTGCTAACCAGTTTACCATATCACCAGTAATTTCATAAAAATTAAACTCTTCATAGGCTGGATAACCGGAAGCTTTAGCAAAAGCATTTGTGAGGGCCTTTGTTTCTGGTAACACACCATTATGACAACTTGAAGAAAATACCCCTCCCGCTGCACTATACCAAACTATAACCGCATTTGGTTTTTGACTCATAATATAATTTCTTATAGCCAAAGCTTCCGGCTCTGAAAAAGCACCTGTTCCCCCACTCACTGTCGTTGTTTGCCACTTAGCACTAGCTTGCCAATCACAATCAAAGTTACGATTAAGATCTACATTATTTGCATTAAAACGTCCTAGGATAGTATCCGCCTCAGAAGTAGGTACATTAGATAAAGTAAAGCGACTAGAAGTACCGACAGTTTTACTTAAACCGTCAGGATTCAAAACTGGGATAACTGTAACTTTTACATTAGCTGGAATATCATTGGGATTAATTTTAAGATAATCCATTAAATCATAGGCGACTAAAACTGTATTCCATTCATAACCACCATGAATACCACCAACAAACAAAATTTCTGTATCACCTGTTCCATAATGATAAGCTTTGATATCCAAACCCCCGGCTGATTTTCCGATAACTACTTCCGAACTATTATTTGAATTGATAGTGCTCGTAGCTATTTTATCTGTAGTAGTTGCAATATTTTGATTTCCAACTATTAAAACATTATTAGATGAATTAATAAAATAATAAATAACACCAGCGACAAGTGCAATAACTATGATTGCAATAATTACTTTTTTCATAATATCTATTATACCACACCCTATGAGTAACTATCAAATCAAACTAACAATTCCTCGGATTCCCTGAATACCACCAAAAATTAAAACGGTGATTAAGAATATTCCGATTAACAAAAATATTTGCGGGAGACGATATGGTTCACCCACAGAATATTGACTTTTACCAGTCACTGAATCAAATAATTGTTTTAGATAAAAAAACCTCTATTTTTCCATTAAATTTTAATGACCAATAAACTTAACTAGGTACATTAGAATAATACCGAGAATAAAAAAGAAAAAAGAAATTATAGATTTTTTCAAATTTGGTTCTTTTCTAATTTCTGGCATCAAATCTGAAGCAGCAATATAAACAAAGCCACCAGCAGCAAAAGGAAGAAGAAAAGGCAAGAAATTTTCTAGTGATGAGAATAATAAATAACCAACTATTCCACCTAAGACAATAGTCAAAGCAACAATATAGTTTAAGATAAGAGCCATTTTTCTTTTAAACCCAGCATAAATAAGAACGCCATAATCACCAATTTCTTGTGGTATTTCATGAATAGCAACAGCGAGAGTGGTAACGATACCCAGTTTGAAATCAATCATAAAAACACTAGCAATTACCAAACCATCAATAAAGTTATGAAGACTGTCCCCAACTAAATTCATATAACCGAAGGTGTGCACAGAACAATCTGATTTATGGCAATGTCTCCAATGTAATATCTTTTCAATCAGAAAGAAAATAATAAAAGATATTAAAAATATTCCAAATAATGAATCAATATCCATTACCTCTGATGCTTCAGGTAATAAATGAAGAAAAGCTCCTCCCATCAGAGCTCCAGCAGATAATGACACTAAAAAAATCAAAATTTTATCCAAAACTTCTTTTTTAAAGAACATAAACAAAACCGCCACCCAAACGCAGAGAGTAATTAAAAAAGTTGCTAAAATTATTATAAATAAAGTCATGATATTATTTATGTTTGGTTATTTGTATTGCCTTACCATTTATCAAAGCATCAGCAATTTTCTTATAATCATTATAGCAAATATTTCACTTTTTTG
>JBFZBC010000006.1:0-8440 GCA_041308645.1 bacterium | reverse complement strand
TCAGCGGCTTTCTTTTCTTCCGGAGTTAGTTCCTTCTTAATTGGGCGCTTTTTAGGTAAAGCATTTACTTTTTTACCAGTAATTATTTTCTTAGAAATCAAAAGATTTCTCATGGTATCTGAAAGCTGAGCGCCTTTGGAGATCCAATATTTTATTCGATCAGCATCCACATTACTATTATTCTTAGCCTTTCTGGTATCATGATTTCCAAGTACTTCCAAAAATTGACCACTTTTAGGTCCCCTCTTAGAATCCACTAAAACCACACGAAAACTAGGTTCATGTATTCTTCCCACTCGTTGTAATCTAATCATCAACATGGGTGCTATCTTATATCAAAACGATTAAATAGTCAAGAAAATAAGGAGTGAAACGAATATATTTTCCCAACCCCGTACCCTTTTCACTTTATTCAGAATTTGCGACAAAAGATAATAACTTAATTATTAAATAATAGCTGGCAAGGTAATCTGCTCTCAAAAAATGGTATTGGGGTCAACAGTAAATATACTTTTAGCCTCTTTTCTGCTAGAATCACCAGATGCTAAACAAAAGACGCCGCCATCATCCAAAAAACCAAAATAGCCATAGGAGTAGGTCACGAGAGCAAAAGCAAGTGAATATTTCAGGAATCATAAGTGTAAATACTCGTGGTGTTGGTTATTTACGCTCTGTAGACAAGACAAAGCCTTCTGGACAAATAGGTCGGGAAGATATTGAAATACAAAATAACAATTTAAACACCGCATTAAATGGCGACACAGTTTTAGCAGTTATTTTACCAAACCCAAAGAATCAGAGGATTTCCGGAAAGGTTATTTCTATTGAAAAAAGAGCTAAAAAAGTCTTTGCTGGGATTTTAAAAAAATCTACCCGACAACTAGGCGGGGAAAAAGATGTTTACTATTTACTGCCGGATGATAAAAAAATGTATGCCAATATTTTGATATCTAAAGATAATATAGTAAACAAAAAAGCGGCTGTTAATGAAAAAATTCTCTTGAAAATTACCCGATGGAAGAAAGGGCTTGCCAGCCCAGAAGGAGAAATAATACAAGTCTTGGGTAAAGCCGGTGAACATAATACAGAGATGAAATCTATTCTTTATGAAAAAGGTTTTGAAATAAACTTTCCTGATGCAGTGGAGGTTGAAGCTAAACATATAGAAAAGACAGAAAAACTTATTTCAGACTTAGAAATTACCAAAAGAACTGACTTTAGAAATACTACCACCTTCACCATTGACCCAAAAGACGCCAAAGACTTTGATGATTCTATTTCTATAAAATCTCTTCATAATGGCAATTTTGAAATAGGCATCCATATCGCTGATGTCTCACATTATGTCAGAGAGAAAAGCCATTTAGACGCTGAGGCAGTAAAAAGAGAATTCTCAGTGTATTTGGTAGACCGAACTATCCCTATGCTACCAGAAATACTCTCAAACGATATCTGCAGTTTAAATCCAAATGAGGAAAAACTAACTTTTTCTGCAGTTTTTGAGGTTAACAAGCATGCAAAAATACTTTCTCGTTGGTTTGGAAAAACAATTATTAAATCAAATAAAAGATTCACTTATGAGTCGGCTCAGGAAACCTTAAATTCCGGTAGCGGTGAATTTTATAGTGAACTAAAAACCCTAGATGAAATAGCAAAAAAATTAAGACGAGACAAAACAATACATGGTGCTATTGATTTTGAGCAAGATGAGATTTCCTTTGAGCTAGACGATAACGGCAAACCAATAAAAATTTATAAAAAAGCCAGACTTGATACTCATAAATTGGTCGAAGAATATATGCTCTTGGCAAACAAGGAAGTGGCCGAGTTTATTTTTAAAGCTTATAAAAAAACAAATTCCGACAGTCCTTTTATATATCGTATTCACAATTTACCTGATCAGGAGAAAATTACCGCATTAAGTATCTTTGTCAAAGCTCTAGGTTATGAATTACCGGTTGAAAAACAAAAAGGAGTAAAGGCAATAGACCTACAAAATCTTTTTAAACAAATTGAAGGTAAGGCGGAGGAATCAATAATCAAAACTGCGGCTGTGCGTTCCATGGCCAAAGCCATCTACTCTACAAAAAATATAGGGCATTTTGGCCTAGCTTTTGAGTTTTACACTCACTTCACTTCCCCTATCAGACGCTATCCGGATCTTCTGGTTCACCGCCTTCTGGAAAAACATTTGAAAGATGAAAAGTTACCCAAAAGTGAATGGATTAAATATGAAAAAATTTCAGCTGATGCCACCGAAAAAGAAATTCGCGCCGCTGAAGCCGAGAGAGATTCAAAGAAGTACAAACAGATAGAATATATGCAGGACAGGGTTGGTGAAACTTTTGATGGTACTATAACTGGCGTAACTGAGTGGGGCATATATGTAGAAGAAAAAAATACACGAGCTGAAGGTATGGTAAAAATTCGAGATTTGGGAGGAGATTATTATGTTCTGGATAAAAAAAATTACTGCTTAGTAGGTGAAAAAACCAAAAAGAAATTCAGTTTGGGAGATAAAGTCAGATTTAAAATTACCAACTCTGATCTAGAAAAACGTGCGATTGACTGTGTTTTAGTATAATAAAAAAGGCTGTTCCGAAAAACAGCCTTTTATTTTTGAAGCGTATAGCTTCAAAGTTTTGGACAATTATAGTGAGAAGCAAAGAAGCACTTCTTACCTTGTCCTAAAATGGATTGTTCAAGCGCCTGAAGAAAAAGTCTCTCGGCCTCATTTTTAGGCTCCGTGTGATACACAGTGACCAAATCAACATCCTGTAACGTACCTTCCACCGGCTTAAGACACTGAAATATGAGGTCGACTGACTTCTGTGTGTTTCCAGGACAAATCAATGGCAACCCTTTGAGCTTCAAATCGTGATACACCAATCGCGCCACGTTTTTGAAAAAATTATCGGCCGCACTATAACCACAAATTTCGACGACAACTTTCATTATACTCATAAACACCTCCAATTATTTTTCACTTCCAACTAATCTTTTAAGACAATACCATGAAATACTAAAAATTACAATATCCAAGGGTGTATTTCTCAGGATTATAAAAATAATAAATTCCTATCTAAATCATCGGAGTTGGTTGCTAACTTCGAACTTCTATTCTCGGTGTCTTCGTCGCCTTCGATCCTCAACTTTTCTTTACTTTTTAAAGCCTTATGAGTAGAACCTAGGTAAACTACCCGTTTGCCAAATTTCTCTTCTAGAGAGTCAATTTGTTTGTGTATCAGCTCAAATTTATTGGCTTTATCCATTCCACCAAACAAATCCCCTTGTGACACGGAGGCGAAAATCAAGTCCTGTAAAATCACGCCAGTGGTGCGGTAAAGAACTTCAGGCCGATGCATTTCTGCAAATTTTTTCTTTATTAAGGAAATTAAAATCTCCGGCGCATTCGTTGACACTGTTAAAGTGATAGAACAGGTAGCATATTCAAAACTTTGAGTTTTAAGAAAAAAGGAAATCTTTTTGGGCACCAATTTATAATACCGGGCTTTCCGGCAGGCTTCCTCCATATTTTTTGATAATTGAGATAAAAGAAAAGTTTTGTCGTTTGCTGGAGGATGAAAGGTGCGTGTTTTCTGAATAGATGAGTAAACAGTCTTCGGTTCTGTGTCTATTTCCATCAAGTACTCACCGTGAAGCTCTCGCCAAAGTGTTTCATACGGCTTGGATAAATTATTTTTAATCCAAACTAAATCCTTGCATGTAAAATCATCGGCCGTCATTATCCCCCGCTTTTTTAAAAATTCCGCGGTCTTAGGGCCTATACCCCAGATTTTTTCTACCGGTGTTTTGGTTAAAAAATCTGGAGCCGTCTTTTTAGTAATCACTGTCAATCCATTTGGCTTCACCCACTTTGAGGCCACCTTAGCCAGCACCTTGGTTGGCGCCAGACCTATGGACACTGACAGATTAAGCTCATCATTTATTTCTTTTTTAATTCGCTCAGCCATCTGCAAATAAGTCATTTTCAAAGTCCGCTCCAAACCAGTCAGATCCGCAAAGCATTCATCAATACTATATTCCTCCACGTCATCCGCATATCTTTTTACAATCTCAAACATCAGACTAGAATATTTGGCATAAGTAGCATAATCTCCGGGTAAAATGATTACCATTGGAAACTTTTTCTTAATCATATAAATAGACATCCCTCTGGTTACCCCCAGGGCTTTAGCCTCATATGACAAAGCAGAAGCAATACCGCGTTCCTCCCCCGTCACCACCGCCTTACCTTTAAGGCTAGGATTTTTGGCCATTTCCACGCCCACAAAAAACGCATCCCCATCCATGTGAAAAATTACTTTCTCCATCCACCTATTATACTACAAAGTGAACGACTGTTCACTACTTAAAATTCATAGGAATTTCTATTGAGTCATTTAATACAGATTTTAATTTTCTCAATATTTTCCTATATTTTATTTACTTTTTCATTCATAAAATATATATTGCAATATTTTAAATAAAAAAGAGTGGATATATTAATCCCCATATCTATTTTAGCAAGTAAAACAAAACTGGGGCGTATTTTATACACCTCAGTTTTGTTTTAAAATTATTTAAAAAATAATTATATTACTTTATCAGATTTCCCCATCTTTACAGCTACTACTATCATCCACAATGCAGACACACCAACAAGTGTATATACTGTAGTAACTAACCATAACCAAGAACTGAATAAATATTCTACTAGATTAAAATCAAGAGCCACTAGACCCCAATTCAAACCACCAACTATAACCAAAATCATAGCCAGCTTATCAATAATAGATCCTTTCATTTTTTTAATTTATGCTTAAATTAGTTTACGACCTTTAAATTATTATATCATAATAAGTAAAATATATAAAAAAATTTTAAACACAAAGTGTAGTGATAAAATAGTAAATAATCAGTCTAATTTTACCTAAAATTTATTAAAAACTGACAGGAATTATTCGCTACAAATTGGACAAGTGTTTTTACCCAATAATGAGTATAGGACGCACCAACTGAATATGGCCTCAAACATAACATAACCCGATAAAAAAAGAATAATGAAATTCCAGGAAGTAGTAATCGCCCACAATAATAATACAATGCTGATTATTAGGCGAGTAAAGCGGTCATACTTACCAATATTTTTCCGAACTTTCCCAGTACTGCTTTTGGCGATTTTTTTAGTAACAAAACGAAAAATAAAACCGAAAATAAACGCAAGTATATACATAATAAGAATCAGTCCCCAACCAAATGGTGAAAAAATAAAACTAATTGATGACTCATTAAAAAAATCATTTTTAATTTGGGGAATAAGTATAAGCGCATTTACACTCTCTTTAAAATCAAACGCTTCTGCTTCTCCTACCGCTAAAGAATATTTACTATCATTATTACTACTTGAAACTTTTATTTCATATTTCCCCGCCTCTACGGGAGCTTTATATTCCGGACCCATCCAGTAAGTATCATAACCAAATGGCTCAAAAAACTTCTTCCATTCAAAATTTAAACCGTTGAGTACCGCTAAAGGCACGTCCACTCCTTCTTTTTTTAAAATAACAATCGAAACATCTTTATTTTGACCAATAATATCCGGAACCAAAATGTTTACATAAAGATTAAATGATGAACTAGCATTTATCACATATATATCGGGCTCACCCACAAGTTCCGCATAATAAGCTTTTGATATTTCCGGTTCTGTAATAGTTGTAAATCTACTCTCGGTAAGTCTTGGCTGATGAGCAAAACTCAAAACCGGTATCAAGATAAAGGCTAAAATAATAAATAACTGAATATTTTTTTTCATATTAATAATTATTTAACCTTACTTAAAATTTACAGGGATTTCTATAGAGTCATCATTTTGGGGCAAATCAGAGGGATTATCCTTTTTCAAAATCAAAAAACCATTTTTACCATAGCTTGGTTTTTCAAAAGTCAGATTGGCAGTGAAAGGTACGAAATTTTCTGTCATCCAATCCCCTTCAGCTTGAGCCACTCCTTGAGCAATAATCAAACCATCCCAGTTTGTCAAAACCACCGGAAAGCTAGCTTCAAAATACCACGTTCCTTTTGCCTCGCCTTTGATTACTAGTGGACTTACAATTTCATCTTTAGAAATAGGATATGAGACGTGGATATTACTGTTAGTCACACCAGGTATAATTTGAATAGGAATATCTACTTTATCCCTACCGAGATGATAAGTAGAATATATAGAGAGAAATATAAAAACTAATATACCCAGAACAAATAAAGTTACTAGCCCAAACAAAAAAACCTTCATTTGAATAAATATTTTTTTCATCAAAGAGACTATCCTTTCCTTTCTATTATTTTCCATATAACTATTCTACCTCGAATATCTTCTGTTTAGAAGTCTGGCCTGATACAAGATTGATGTGACTTGCTGAAATATCAAAATATTCTGCCAGAGCCCTGATAATAGCTTCATTGCCCTGCCCATTGACCGGAGCCTCCTTAACTGACACTTTGTAAGTAACCAAAGTAGGTTTTCTCTTATCATCACCAAAATCCATCGCCGGCTGGCTCACCCGCTCTACTTTTGTTTCTTTGGCCCTCGTTTTAGCTTTTACGATTATTTTCATCTTTTAATAACCATCTCCATTTCTGGAATAATATTTCCACTTTTCATTCGATGTTTTTCTTCCATCATCCGCCGACCGGTATCCACAAACCCCAGTTTCTTATAAAACTCTAGGGCATTTTTATTATAAACAGCGAGCTCCACATAAAAATCTTTCGCAGGATTAATATATTTTTGAACTTCTTGCCAAAACATACTCCCAATCCCCTTACATTGATATTCAGGAAGAATATATATAGCTTGTAATTGGTTTCTGTCGTCCTTCACTACCACCCGACAAACACCCACTATTTTTGTACCTATTTTTGCAATTAAAAAAGTTTCCCCTTTAGGCGGATTCTTTATTCTGTCCTCTTTACTCTCTTTTATTCTTTTATGCCTTTTTTCTATATAATCCAAAATATCATCTACCGTAATCCCATACTCTTCATTGGGATAAGTAGCTAGCCAGGTCTTATCAAAAACCTCACCGATTTGTTTATTTTTTCTTCTAGGGATTAATATTTTTACCTTAGCCATATGTTTACTTCTTTTTTACACTACTCTTTATCATCTTTATAATCTGGGGAAATTTAGGAGTATTAAAGTGCCCATTCATACCTTTATAAATATTAATCTTGGCATTTTTTAATTTCTTCCTATATTTTTCAGCGTGAGAAACAGGTACGCAGTCATCATCTTCAGAGAAAGACAAAATCAGATTTGGAGAATTTTTTTCTAAAAGTGACAAATCTGATTTCAATTTAAATCCATTTACTAAATCCTCCCCTTTTACTGTATCATCAAAAGGCGGGCAGGTCAGAAAAGTGGCTAATATTTTTTTCGGGAATTTATTTTCAGACAAATATCTTGCTAGAAATATTCCGCCCAGTGAATTCCCCATTAAAATAATATTATTTCTCAAATAGGGGAAATATCTTTCAAACATTATTTTCCAATCATCATAATTAGCGTTTTCTTTTAAAGGCATTGTGGGTCTAATAACCTGGTATTTACTTCCCAACTGTTTCTCCAGATATTCCCCTGCCCAGTTCACTCTTTTTTCTAGCGATATTCTTTTATTTTTTAGAGTATTTAAATACTCCTTTCTGGTTTTACAGGTATTACCACCATGTATCATCAAAATTTGTATTTTCTTTTTCATATATCAATTATACCACAGAAAGTTTTCCGCATATTAACCATTTACCCATTCGTACGAATGGTTCCCTAAAATAGGGAGTGAGAAGTAATTAAAAATTAGAGATTAGGAATTAGAAACTAAAAATTTTATGATGGGGTGAATAGGCTCACTTATGGTATAAAGGACCGACAAACCCTTCTGTTCCCCATCGAGAATCTCAGCTGACTTCAAAACCCCTAAATGCTTGGAAGTAGACTTAAAAGATAGTTTAAGATGTTCGGCTAAATTACCGACGGTGGCATTTTTATTTTTATAGACATATCGAATAATCATGATCCTCCGATGATTCGCCAAAGCCTTCATAAAACGTTCTAATTTTTTCATTTACATAGTATACACCCTTTTTCTCTATTTACCCATTCGTACGAATGGTTCCATATATAATAAGGGGAGGATTACAATTCCTGGCGGAGTTCCTCAGCGTCGTCCACGTCTAGACCAGTATCATCAACAATTTCCTGAAGTTTTTCTGCTTCATCTATATCCAAACTCTCATCCAAAACTTTTTCAATTACCTCCTCGTCCATATTATTTGTACAATCTAATAACTTCATCAAAGTTCTTAGCTTTATTGGCTTCCCACACCTCCTGCTTGATATATAGAGCCTGATAAACCATTTTAGTTTGTCTTAAATTTA
>JBFZBC010000005.1:0-44875 GCA_041308645.1 bacterium | reverse complement strand
TTTGACATACTTTACTGGTATTCTGTCACAGCTACCAAAATCTTCACATAATCCAGTTTCGGTATTTCTGTAACCAGTATGAAGATAAGCACATGGACCTTTAGACTTCATTATGTAATACTCACCACCAATCGCTATAATAGCAACAATGGCGATTATAAGCGGGACGACGAAACCTTTTTTACCCGTTAAAGTTTTGACCGACGTACCAGTTTTTTTTACTGGTACCTGGAAAATCTCTGATTTTCCATCGGTCAAAATTTTTTCGGGTGAATTATTTTTCATTCGTTTTTTTGATTAAACTAATAAACGAACTAAGGAAAACCGAGGTGGTCTACTCTTCCCCTCTTTCAGCATTTAGCTCTTTCATAAACTCTTCTACCATTTTAAATTTAGGAGAATCTGGATGACCAGTACCAGCTGGAATAAGTCTACCAATAATAACATTTTCCTTTAGACCAACGAGCCTATCAACTGATCCACGAACAGCATTGTTTATTAATACACGATTAGTGTGTTGGAAAGAAGCAGCTGACAAGAATGATCTTCTGGCAAGAGAAGCTTCCGTAATACCCATAACTACAGGATCAGCTTTCATTGGTAATCCACTTTTAGCTTCAGCCTCTTCATTTTCTAAACGATAATCTAATTCATCAATCACATCACCCTCTGAGACAGAAGTGTCACCAGGATTTTTTACTTTCATTCTTGAGAACATCTGCTTTACGATTATTTCAATATGTTTTCTTGAAACCGCCTCTCCTTGAAGTTCATAAAGTTTGTTAACTTCAGTAATAACATAATTCATTGTTTTTTCTTTACCACCATACCTGAAGAGTTCATCAATATCAGCAGAACCATCTGTTAGAAGTTGCCCTTTCTTTACTTTATCACCGACTTTCACAAAAGAAATACGGCGGGAACTAAATTCATATTCCACCTCAGCAGATTTCTTGCTTGTTCCGAGCTTTGTCGAGGAAGTCTTACTCTTCTCCTCAATTTCTGGCAAAACAGTAATTATTTTTTCCTTACCCATATCTTTTACGGAAGTAACAACGCCATCAATTTTACTAACCACAGCTGGACTCTTCGGTTTTCTCTTCTCAAAAACTTCTTCTACTCTAGGCAAACCTTGAGTAATGTCTCCACCAACAGATGCTGCTCCTCCCGAGTGGAAAGTACGCATTGTCAGCTGTGTTCCTGGTTCTCCAATAGCTTGAGCGGCCACAGTTCCTACTGCTTCACCAAGACCAATCAATTCTCCCCGACCAAGATCAGATCCATAACATTGAGCACAGACGCCGTGGATAGTTTTACAAGTCAAAGGCGAACGAACATAAACCTCACCAACCCCAGCTATCTCTACTTGTTGTGATTCGTCTTTCTTTAATAAATGTCCTTTTTTAAAGAGGATTTTTCCTTCTTTATCTACAACATCGCTAGCTAAAATTCTTCCACGAATATGTTTTGCTACTGAGACTCCAGCTTCAAACTCACCATTATTTTTGATATAAATACTTTCTTTAGTTTTACAATCATCTTCAGTTATTACAATATCTTGAGCGACATCAAAAAGTCTTCGAGTCAAATATCCCGCTTTTGCAGTATTCAAGGCAGTATCTGTCAAACCTTTTCTAGAACCGTGCGTAGTGATGAAATATTCGATAGGAGTTAAACCTTCCTTCATAGAACCAATGACCGGGAATTCAATAGTCTCACCAGCGGTATTCTGAATCAAACCCTTCATACCAGACATCTGATTAACAGCACCGAGAGAACCACGAGCACCAGACATCCACATATCAGAAACTGAACCATTTGGATCAAGAGTTTTTGGAATAAGTTTTTCCAAATCATTTTTTGCTCCATGCCAAATTTCAATATTCCTTCTAAGTTTCTCTTCTTCGGTCAAAAGTCCTTCATTAAAATAATTTAATACTTCAAATGATTTCCTCTTTGCTTCAGCAATAACAGCTGGTTTTTCAACAGGAATAGTCAAGTCATCCATTCCCCAAGTGACCCCAGAACAAGTAGCATATTTAAAACCAAAAGTCTTTATCTTGTCTAGAACTTTAGGAATATTAGTAATGCCGTATTTATTTATTAAATCATCTAAAATAACCGCCATAGTTTTTTTAGTAATTTCTTTATTAATAAATAAATAATCTGAAGGTAAGGTAGAGTTAAAAAGTAATCTACCAACAGTTGTTTCAAATGGTTTCCCTTCAAATTGCTGATACTTTGGTTTATCGGTACCTAAAACATGAATTTTTGCTCGAATAGATATACCACCAAAATCATAAGTAGTTATAGCACTATTTGGTGAAGAAAAATATTTACCTTCACCTATTTCACCTTTCATTTCTTTCGTCATCCAATAACAACCAAGGATAATATCCAAAAGTTTTGAAGCCACAGTGAGCTCGCCGTTTCCTGGCTTAAGAATATTTTTATCAGCTGCAATAATTTCATGTGCTTCTATCTGAGCTTCTTCCCCAAGCGGAACGTGGACCGCCATTTGATCTCCGTCGAAGTCAGCGTTGAAAGCGGTACAAACAAGTGGGTGCACTTGAATAGCAGAACCCTCAATTAAGACCGGCTTAAAAGCCTGAATACCTAAACGGTGCAAAGTTGGAGCTCGGTTTAGAAGAACATATTTATTTTCAATAATTTCTTCAAGAATTGACCAAACTTCTGGAATTCCATCGTCAATCAATCTACCAGCTCCACGGATATTAAAGGCTAATTCCTTTTTTAATAATTCTGAAATAATAAATGGTCGGAAAAGTTCCAAAGCCATCATTTTTGGCAAACCACACTGATTAAGTTTTAATTCTGGACCAACCACAATCACTGAACGGCCTGAGTAGTCCACACGCTTTCCTAAAAGATTAGCACGGAAAAGACCACGTTTACCCTTAAGGTTATCTGCCAATGATTTAAGAGCTCTTTTTTGTGAATTACCGACGGCGGAAAAAGCATCATTACCACTCCTAATTGAATTATCAATTAATGAATCAACAGCTTCCTGTAAGATTCTTTTTTCATTTCTAAGAATCACCTCTGGAGCATTAATTTCCTTTAATTTCAATAATCGATTATTTCTGTTTATAACTCTACGATAAAGATCATTTACATCTGAAGTAGCATAACGACCACCGTCTAATGGCACCATCGGTCGAAGAGCTGGCGGAATCACTGGTACTCGAGTAAGAAACATCCATTCTGGTTTAACACCAGCCTCTTTCATTGAACGAACAAGAGAAATTCTTTTATTTAATTTTTCTCTTTCAAGCGAACCGGCCTTCTCCAACTGTTGCTCAATTTTTTTCTCTAAATCAGCTAATTTTAAATTCTTTAAAATACTAAATATTGCTTCCGCACCGATTGAAGCTTCAAAAAGTGAACCATATTTCATTGAATACTTATGATATAAGACTTCATCCACCACCACACCTTCACGAATACTTTCTACTTCTTTTTTAGCATTAATCAAAAGTTCTTTTAAGGCCTCTTTAGTTTTTTCATCTTGAACTGTTTTTATTTTTTGCTTAAATTCATTATCAATATCTTTCAATATTTTTTCTCTTTCTGATTCATGAGTTACTTTAATAATATACCCAGCAAAATATATAACTTTCTCTAAATCTGCTGTGGTCATACCAAGTATTGTTCCGATCTTTGATGGAATACCACGCAAGAACCAAATATGAGAAACAGGTGAAGCAAGTTCAATATGACCCATCCTCTCACGTCTAACTATTGAACGAGTGATTTCGACTCCACATTTTTCACAAATAATTCCTTTATAACGGATACCTTTATATTTTCCACAATAACATTCATAATCTTTATCTGGACCAAAAATCTTCTCATCAAATAAACCGCTTTTCTCAGATCTCTGAGTTCTGTAGTTAATAGTTTCTGGTCTAGTAACTTCACCATATGACCAACCTTTGATAACTTCCGGTGAGGCAACTCTGAGGGAGATGGCATCAAAATCATTGAACTCAACATTTTTATTTTTTGTATTCATATTTTTATTTTATTGGTTAATGATTTTAATTATCTTTCATCATCTTCTCGGGAAGATTTTTTACCCGCTCGGATGGCTCGGTCGGACGGGTCTTTTAAAAGTTCAACGTCTAGACCTAATCCTCTCAAGTTATTGAGAAGTACGTTAAACGAAGCTGGAATGTTTGGTTGTTTTATTCTCTCACCTTTCACAATAGAATCGAAAGCCGCAGAACGTCCCACAATATCATCAGACTTTATAGTAAGCATTTCTCTAAGGGTATAAGCGGCACCGTGACCAAGTAAAGCCCAGACTTCCATTTCTCCAAATCTCTGTCCTCCACCTTGAGCTCGCCCTCCTAATGGTTGTTGGGTAATAAGTGAGTAAGGTCCAATAGAACGCATATGGATTTTGTCTTCTACTTCATGGTGTAGTTTCAAAATATACATATAACCAACAGCAATCTCTTGATTAAACTTTTCACCTGTTCGTCCGTCATAAAGTTTCATCTTTCCACTTTCCTTAAAACCGGCTTTTACAAGTTCAGCTTTAATTTCCGCATCAGTTGCTCCAGCAAACGGTGGAACAATTGCTTGATAGCCTAAAGTATTGGCTGCTAAACCTAAGTGTAATTCTAAAATTTGTCCAAGATTCATACGAGAAGGCACACCAAGTGGAGTTAAAATCAAATCTACAGGTCTACCGTCTGGCATACAAGGCATATCCTCTTCTGGTAATATTTTAGAAATAACTCCCTTGTTTCCGTGTCGTCCAGATAACTTGTCTCCAACAGAAATACTTCTAAGTTCAGCTACTTCAATATAAATTTTCTTTATTATACCGCTCTCTAGCTTATCACCCTTTTCTCGAGAAAATACTTTAACAGAAATTATTCTACCTTTTTTACCACCTTCCAATCTCTTAGAAGTATCTTTTACATCTCGTGCCTTCTCACCAAAAATTGATCGGAGTAGTCTTTCCTCTGGGGTTAATTGGGTCTCACCCTTTGGTGTGATTTTACCAACAATAATATCTCCTGGTCTCACTTCAGCACCAATCCTAATTATACCGTCTTCATCCAGGTTTTTTAATTTAGCTTCACCAACGTTTGGAATATCATGAGTAGTTACTTCCGGTCCAAGTTTAGTATCACGAACATTTACAACAAATTCTTCAATATGAATTGAGGTAAACTTGCTATCTTTTACTAGTCGCTCTGAAAGAATAATTGCATCTTCGTAGTTTGAACCTGACCAAGACATAAAGGCAATCAAAATATTTTGACCGATTGAAGTTTGACCTTTATCAGATGAGGAAGTATCAGCTAAAAGTTCTCCCTTTTTTACCTTCTGACCAAAAGAAACTACCGGCCTTTGATGAAAAACAGTAAAACTATTTGTTCGAGAATATTGAATTAAATTATATTCTTTATCTTTATTTTTATCATTAGTTATGATGATTTTTTTTGAATCAAGGTATGTTACCTCACCCGCTTCTTCAGCATAAATCAAACGTCCAGTATACTTTGCCGCCTCCTCTTCAATACCAGTAGCCACTAATGGTGCCTCTGGTCTCAAACATGGTACTGCCTGCTTCTGCATGTTAGAACCCATGAGTGCTCGGTTAGCATCATCGTGATTTAGAAACGGAATCATGGATGTTGCAATAGAAAAAGCTTGATTAGTAGACACGTCCATAAAGTCCACTTCATTACTCTTAACGACAGTTGGCTCCCCATTAACACGAACCTCAACCTCGTCATCAATTATTTTATTCTTCTCGTCAGTATGGGTAGCGGCATGAGCAATTTTAAAATTTTCTTCCTCTAGAGCGTTTAAATATTTTATTTCATTTGTAACAACACCATGTTTTACTTTAGCGTAGGGAGTTTCAATCATACCAAAATCATTGACTTTAGCGTAAACAGAAAGTCTTAAGATCAAACCAATGTTTGGTCCTTCAGGTGTGTGGATCGGACAGACTCGGCCGTAGTGTGATGGATGTACATCACGAACTTCGAAACCAGCACGTTCTCTAGTCAAACCACCTGGACCTAGAGCTGACAGTGTTCGAAGATGTTCAATCTCCTGCAAAATATTTTCCTGCTGCATAAACTGTGATAGCTGGTTGGTGGTAAAAAATTCCTTTATTCTAGCCTGGAGTGGTCGAGGAGAGACAAAAGAAATCGGCATTGTTACATCTGGCTCCACTGTAGACATTCTGTCTTGAATATTTCTCTTCATTTGAGACATTCCAATCCTTATTTTTGCTTGGAAAAGTTCTCCGACAAAACGAACACGCCTTGAACCTAAATGGTCAATATCATCTTCAATAGCATCTTCATAATGATTAAGAGATACTACTTTTGAAATAATAGTAAAAATGTCATCTAGATTTATAGTCTTACGATCAAGTTCCTTGACGTCCATACTTTTAGCAAATCTTTTATTAAAACGGAAACGTCCTACCTTTGAAATATCATAACGGTCAGCATTAAAAATACTGTTGATAAACTCTTTAGCATTTTCAGCAGTAGCTAAATCACCATCACGAAGTCTCTTATAAATTTCTATATATGATTCATCAAGTGTTTTAGCATGATCCTTAGCTAAATTTGTTTCTATTGCTTTCGCGGATAACTCATCGGTCTTAAAATGTTCCAACATTTGCTTATCGGTAGCACCTAATACCCTAAGTAGTGATGTAATTGAAAACTTTCTTTTTTTATCAATTTTAACGTAAATTAAATCATCCGCATCAGATTCAATTTCAATCCAGACTCCTCGAGAAGGTATAATTTTTGCTCCAAAATATCTTTTACCTTTAATTTCATTTGAGGTAAAAAACATACCGAAAGAACGTGCTAGCTGAGGGACAATTACTCTTTCAATACCATTTATAATAAAAGTTCCATGATTCGTTATTAGAGGAATATCAGTTAAAAAAATCTCTTGCTCTTTATCTACGCTGAGTAACTTATTCTTTAACTTTACTTTAACCTTTAACTGACCTTCGTAGGATATTTTATTGTCCTTAGCATAGTGTTCATCATACTTTGGTTGAGTAATCTCAAAAGTAGAAAAAGAAAGCTCAAATTTTTTCTCAGCATAATCACGAATTGGGGAAAACTCTTTAAAAACCTCGGCCAAACCCTTTTCAAGTAACCACTTGAATGATTCTGTTTGGTGAGAAACCATATTAGGACTAGATATTAAAGGAGCCTTAAACTTTCCAAAATATTTTTTCTCTCTTTTGATAATTGATTTCATAACTTTTTTCTTCTTCTAAAAATAATTAATAAATTGTTTTTTAAGGGAAGAAATATAGTTAAATTTTTTGTCGCATAGAACCCACCTATACTCAGGAAGGGTGAAGCGCAGAAAATTTGATTATATTTATTCCTTTATCAACACACTAAACGACAAAAAACACCTCTCCGACAAAGGCGTCATTTAATTTGATAAAATTTATCTTTTTCTTATGATAAGCAAGTGAAATTATTATAACTTCTAAATCTTTCCCCCGTGACTCAATCTTGCTAATGTGACACTATGTTAAACAAAAATAGTATAAGTGTCAAGTGGTTTATCCACTTTTACCATTTGACAGGAATAACACAGTATGCTATACTTGAATTACAAAAGAGAGGTATGGTTCGAAAAGTAGTCATTTTCTAAAACATAACATTCGTTTGTATTTTATTAAGTAAACTAATTAACCGAAAAAATTTTAACTGACGCATTAGGTTTTGAACCTAATGCCAGGAAAATCTCTGATTTTCCATCAATTAAAACTTTAACGGGTAAATCAATGACCGGTACAATTAAAAAATTGGTCTCTGACAAAGGTTTTGGCTTCATCACAGGAGAAGGCTTAGCGAAGGATTTATTCTTCCATAGCAATTCTCTTTCAGGTGTTGCTTTCGCTGACCTAAGAGAAGGAGATGCTGTATCATTTGACACTGAAGATACCCCAAAGGGTCCTGCAGCTGTTAATGTTAACAAAGCATAATTATTCGCAGGTTCGTCCTGCAATAACTATCAAAACAAAAAACCACCTCCGCAAGGACGTGGTTTTTTGTTTTATATTTTATGCCTTGGTTTTTGCTTTTACTATAATTTTCACAATAAAATTATAACATAAAAAAACCGGTAGCTTATTGCTAAGCTACCGGTGTGTTCTCAAACGAGCCTTAATTAAATCAGGCTCACTCTTGCCGAAGGATCAGGGAGCAGATCAACCACTGGCGTATCCAGTATCGTTAAACAACCATACCGCCCCGCCATATTAGCTCGATGAGTTGCCCTGGCGTAGGCCAGAAGGAAACCTGCCGTACCAGTAGGATTGGACTTCCAGACATTCTTGAACTCCATGTATCCCGTCGGTCCGGAGATGATGACCAGCCCATCATGCGACAGATCACCTTTTTCCAGATCCAACTCGGCCTGAGACACAAAGGTAACCTTCGTGTCATAAGGTTCGAAATAGATCGGCATACTCTTGATCACATTTGCAATACGCATACGAACATCATTGTCCATAGGCGCCACCACTTTGCATTCACGCCAATGCATGTCTCGATCAGTCAGCTCAAGATTTAATCCGTTACGAATCCTCTCAATCGCCTCCAGATTGGCATGAGTGTACTGCCTAGCATCAATGACACCAGGAATTCCCTTGATGGCATTGGTATGACCCATACTCAAGCCGCCCTTGGGAGTAAGGCCATAAAAGGCATTCACATTGTATCCGGCCATTCCCACCCCAAACAAAGCGCGCATCAAGGAAAAAGTTCCAGGATCCCAGCCAATACCGATATGGCCGGTATGCTTGCTCTGACGGCAGATGATATCCACCGTTTCCAAATGACCGAGCATTGGTTGACCAGTTTCCTTATCAACATAGGGCCCAATATGCCCATGTGTATCAAAGCTGTCCACCACGTTGAAGTCATGGGCAAAAAATGGCGTCTGCATAGGTAAGTCATTTTTTGACCCACCACACATAATAGCCACATCTGCACCACACCTCAGATAAGCCTTGGGTTGATTGAGACGATAAATATCAACACCCTTAAGCTCCTTGCTCACATCCGCAGGTCGCCGTGTGACAATACCAATCATTTCCATATCTGGATACTGAGGAAGTATTTTCATGATGCTCCGTCCAACATTGCCAAAACCAACCAACAACACCTTCGTTTTTTTACTCATCTTCCTGTTCCTTTCAATGTACTTTTGTATCTAGTTATGTGTGGAAAAAAACCACACCCAAAATAGACATTACCAAATAAAACAAATTTTGTCCATAAAATCAAAATCACCCCACTTTTTACAGTAGGGTGATTTTGCAAAACCTTATTTAGATTAAAATTTAGGAAATATGCTTGCCGATAAAGCCGGCCATTTTCATCATGTGAACCTTGTCACCAAAAATCGCCTTAAGCTTTGCATCACAATTAATCATTCTCTTATCCTTAGCATCCTGAAGATTATTACCCTTAATATATACCCACAACTTCTTTACAATTTCTGAACGAGGCATTGGACCTTTTCCAACAACTGCTTCTAACTCAGGGCTCAACTTCTTTGGTTGCATAAACGCTGACACTTTTTTCTCTGCCATTTTTTTATTTTTTGGAGAGTAATCCCTCCGATTAATTAATAAATTCGCCCACCTAAATTTTTATTTTATAAAAATTTAGGCAGGGTTAATAAATATACTACACATATAGTATATCATATACTTATATTTTTGGAATATATATTCATTTTTGTTGATAAATATAAAAAACTACTAACAAATTTATATTATTAAAGAATAGTCAAATATTAAAAGATCTTTTTGATTAAATTTGGGCTGATAGAGACTTCTTCAACTTTAAAATTTATATTACCCAAAACTTGTCCTCTTAAAGTCATAACTTTCACCCGCCAAAAACCCTCTGTGGCTGATTGTTTTATTGAATAAGTACGGAAACCCTCCTCCCGACCTCCACTGATTGGCAAGATTATTTTACTTGAGTTTACCCAAACCCTTTTTGGTTCATCGTAATATTGCCATTGATGAACAATTTCTGTTGCAAAATTCACTGGAGAGAAAATAGAACTAAAAACATAGACGTTTTCCCCTGCTTGCTTATGAAATACTGGATATCGATTGAAATAATCTTGCCAAAGAGCTGGTTCACCTCTTACTTCATAATTTCCGCTATAATTTTTTAGAACATCATGGTACACACCAGCATTTTTTAAAGATAACGGAATCGGAGGGATAATATTAGTAAAATATAGTAAATTCATAATAACAAAAATAGAAAGAACACTTATCCTTAAAGGATTATGATGTAATTTAAATCTTTCTCCAGAATATTTTCGAAGTAACTTGGTAAAGAAAAATACAATTATCAAACTAATAATTCCACTTAACACAAAGAGATCAACACCTAAACGGTGAAATAAAACAGGTAAAAGAAAAACAAAAAATAAATATAGGGAAATAAAAAAAATACTGACCTGGAAAGCCAACCTTTGATAATGTTTCTTCCAAAGCTCGTTTCCGATCAGCAAAACTAATAGCAAAAATATAAAAAACCAACTATCAATGAGAGATGAACTCCTTATATAAAAAACAAAAAAAGTAGAAAACAAACCACCAAAAGCAAACTGAATCAACAGGGTTAAATAAAAATGAAATTTCTCCCTATCCTCCTCTCCACGTTTTTTTAAATATATCTGATTTTCAAAATAAGTGATAGCAATAATACCAAAACTAGCAATAAGAAGATGGACCACAATCCAAAAGTTCTCCAAAAACATATCCACCCGTGTAAGCGTGAGTGAAGTAAAGATAAATCCGTAAATCAAACCGATAGGTGAAATATATTTTTCATACTTTTTATAAAGATTTGAAAATTTATTTAGAATCATTTTAACTATAAATTACATTGCTCCTTGCTGTTTTGACCAAGGGATAGCCATGATTCTCTGCGCAGCGGTGTCAGCTGTTATTTGCTTTAGTTTAAAAGCTTCTGCAATCTCATCAATTCTATTGAATTCACTATCGTTATTACCCATTGTAGAAAGCATTGATTTGGCAGCACCAATACTCTCTTCAACTTTTTTAATATCCTCAGGACTATTTATATTTATATTTTCCATAAAATTATTTATTTAAATCATAATAATACTAACACCAAATATATCAATAAAAAAGTGGCCTATCGTAAATAATAAGCCACCTTTACTTATGACAGGAAGTTTCCATAAACTATTCTTCTCCCCGTTCAAAAGTATGAACTCGACGAAAGCCAGCTGCTGGACCAGATTTAGGATTAAAAGTGACTGATATTTCACTCTCACCATCTTGACGATTTCTCAGCCATGTATCCGCAATCTTTTCTGATTCACCATTCTCAATTTTATCAAGTTCTTTACTGGCATCCTTAGTTGCCATGGTTTTTGTAAAACCATAGATAGCTGACGCTGCAAGTAAAGCAAATGGACCAAGTAATGGTAACAAAAGCAAACCTGCCCCAACAGAAGCGACTTTCATTTGACACCCGGTTGAATCATCAGGCTCAGTGTATGAACTCTTTTTCATAAACCACCCCCTTTTCGATTAAGATATCCTAACACTTAAACTAGCTCTTATTCCTTCTAGGCTTGAAAACCACCCAGAAGATCCAGAGCTGGAATTGAAATCGATATCAATATTCTTTTCTCCCATACGCCTATTCTGTAGCCAAGTACAAGCAGTATTTGCTTCACTGTGTAATACAGAAGTCATAGCATTAATACGAGCTATTTTTAAGCCTATATCTTGAGCTCTTCTTTGAAATTCAAGAATTTCCTTCATAATATCATAGGCTTTTTCTGGCTCTACTTTTGCTAAGGCTGTAAGTGGAGATTCAGAAAAATCTGACATCGACATTAATGAACTTGTGGGGCTAAATTCAAAATTCGGCCTCCTAATCAAGCTTGTTCCTAACTGTCCAACCTCATTTTCCTCATTCATATTAACCTCCTTTTTATAGAACAAAATCTACTATAATAGTATCACTAAAAAATGACTTGTCAACACAGATTATGATGAGGTATTACATCCCCTTCTTTTTTAAAAATAGGCGGACTAAACGGAGATCTTCAAAGGAAAAACCTTTTTTTTCTCCACCTAAAATCTTCATAATTGGTGTTAAGCGTAATTCCCTATTATCACCATAAATATCATTAAAGGCTTTGTATATTTTTTTAAATTTATTCACAGAGATTTCAGATTCAAAATGACGAATATCTAATTTTGGATCCTCACTGAGAAGTTTTTCTAAATGATCAAATACTGTACCAATTTTTGTTCCCTTAGCATTAGCTATTTCATTTAAATTCATTCCTGCCTCTAAATACTTACGTGTTTCTTCCAAAGTAGAAATTTTTTTCTTTTTTATTTTTCCGCTGGCCGTTCTTTCCGGAGAAATTTTCTGTAAAAACTTTTTCTGTCTTTCTTTTTTTTCATTATCACTCAGGGCCTGCATCTCTGCCAAGTGCTTATTAGAAATTTTCCTTAATTCTTCATCAAAATCTAAAACCTCACAACGCACTTGGGTAGCAATTTCATTTAAGCCTAAAAGAATTAGTCCCTCGAGTGATCGCACTCGAGACAAGGCCACATAACCCATACCTTTTTCAAAAGATTTAGACAAATCCACTTCAATAGCATCGAGACTCATACCCTGACTTTTATGGACAGTTATCGCCCACGCTAAACGCAAAGGAAATTGGGTGATAATGGCCTTAGCTTTACCATCTTCCTCAATCATCCAATTTACTGGCTTCACATGAATATTTCTACCATTAGTGATTTGCACCACTGGTCCTTCTGAATCAAAAGCCACCACCTTTCCTAATGTTCCATTTACATAACTTTCCTCAAAATTATTTTTTACGAACATTACCTTCGCTCCCACTTTCAATTTTAAAACTTCTGGTGCTAGGCAACTTTTTTTCAGAGCCTCCACTAGTGGTTTTCTTCCCTTACCATCCATCATAAATTCTCGCCCTTGACCGTGCAGTTTTTCCAACTCTCTTTGATTAATCAGATCCACATCAATATTATGAGTATGAAGACGGGTAGGCTCTATCCCTTGAAAGGTTTTTTTATTCTGCCTACCTTTTAAATGTTTCATTCCTTCATCTGACAATCTATTCCCCCGGATTTCATTTAAAACTTTTAGGAAAGCTGAATCCGTCTGACGGTGTTGTTCCTCCAAATAACAAATTTTAAAATTTGCCCCTTTCCAAACTTCTGCTTCATAGGCAAATTGAGCTAGCGGTTCACCCGCCCGAGCAATAGGCGGTAGCTGAAAAAAATCGCCACATAAAATAACCTGCATTCCTCCAAACGGCGCATCATTATTTTTCATATGACGGCATATCTCATCAATCAAATCTAGCCTAAAGTGATGAAGCATAGACACTTCGTCTATCACCAACACCTGTGTTCGCTCAAAGCGGTCACGCAAATATTTCCTGGATTTTAATTCCTCTAAATCAATTTTATTTAGATAATCTTTTATCCCCATCCCTGTCCAGGAATGAATAGTGGTACCGCCCATATGCGTGGCGGCAATACCGGTACTCGCTGTAATACCCACATCCACATAATTTTCCTTTAAAAAATTAATATATTTATTCAAAAGATGCGTTTTTCCACTTCCCGCCGGTCCAGTCAAAAAAACATTATAACCAAATTTTAAAATATCTAACGCTTCCTCTTGTGTCATAAAAAATATTATAGCATATAAAAATATATATTATTTTAAAATAATATAATATAATATAAACAAATCATACCCCAAACCAAGTGCGCCTAGGCGCACTTGGTTCTTACTAAAATTATTTACAAAATAATAATTTACATATTATTTTGTAATCTTGAATATGGTTTAGCCAATTTCAATGTTTTAAATTTATTTAAAAGACCAATAGATTTCACATAATTAAGAAAATCCTTAGGTAAAGGTGATGGACCAACCCAAACACTTTTTTGAACCATTATATAATCAAACTTCTGTAAATGACGCCTAAACCAATCTCTCTCCTTCTTCTTGTTATTAGGAATATCATACATTACAATTAAATTCCTTGGTGCGGTATTTTTAAAATTATGATTAAAACACTGATACTGAAAATATCTTTTTCCTTTTTCTCCGTTTACAGATTTACTAATCATATTTCCATTAGCACTAAATACTGGTAAACCAAAACGATTAACTGTAAGTCCTTTATATTTAAAATATTTTTTCATCTTTTTATTATATCACCAACCCCCAAGTGCGCCTAGGCGCACTTGGGGATCTATGATTTGTAATTAAATTGTAGACTTAACTCTTTTAGGAAAAAATGTAATAATACATTTATGTTATCCAGATTCATCCATCTACATACGCACTCACATTATTCCCTGCTTAATGCCCTACCGAAAATTCCAGAGCTAATTAAGGAAGCCAAAAAATATGGAATGGAGGCTTTGGCTCTGACTGATAATGCCAATATGTATGGGGCGATTGAATTTTATAAAGCCTGTAAAAAAGAAGGCATCAAACCGATTATTGGCTCAGATTTTTATGTGGCAGCCAGAACGCGTTTTGACAAACAAGGTGGGGTGGATAACCGGCGTTCACGTTTGATTTTACTAGCCCAAGATTTAGATGGCTATCATAACTTAATTAAATTAGTCACACAGGCAAACGTTGAAGGCTTTTATTACAAACCCCGTATTGATAAGGAGCTGATTGAAAAATATAAATTTGGTTTAATCTGCATTTCCCCCTCTTTTTCTAGCGCCACCACTCAAGCATTAAAAAATGGAAATATAGAGGAAGCTAAAAAACTGGTGGTTTGGTATAAGGATGTTTATGGCACTAAAAACTTTTTTCTAGAAATTACTCACCACCCAGAAATTGAGGGTCATGAAGAGACAATTAAAAAAATTATTTCATTAGCCAAGGAAACAGACACTCCACTAGTAGCGGCTCATGATGTTTATTATCTCCATCCGGAAGATAAAAAAGCACGAGATACTTTGATGCTTGTAAACTCGACTGGTGATTTTTCTGATCATAATTCTGATAGCAATGAGGAAGATTTTTCTTTTATTTCTCCTGAAAAGGCCGAGGAACTTTTTGCTGACACACCAGAAGCTATAACGAACACTGTTAGAATTGCTGAAATGTGTGATTTGGATCTTAAACTTGGTTCTTGGGTCTTCCCTGATTTTAAAGTGGAAAGTGGATTATCAGCAGATGATGAATTAAAAAAACTTGCCTATGCTGGTTTCAAAGTCCGCGATTTAAACCAGACAAAAGAATATACTGACCGTCTAGAATATGAACTAAAAGTAATAAAAGATAAAGGTTATGCCCCGTACTTTTTAGTAGTAGCTGACCTACTACGCTTTGCCCATGAGCATAAAATATTGACCAACATCCGAGGATCAGTGGCCGGATCCCTTACTACCTATCTGACTAAAATTACAAACGTTGATCCGATAGATTATAAACTTCCTTTTGAAAGATTTCTAAATCCTGAGCGTCCATCTGCACCTGATATTGATATGGACTATGCTGATAACAGACGTGATGAAGTGATTGCTTATGCCAAACAAAAATATGGTGCTGATAAAGTGGCTCAGATAGGTACCTTTGGTACGATGATGGCTCGTGGCTCAGTCAAAGATGTAGCTCGAGCGATGGGTTACCCTTATACTTTAGGAGATAGAATTTCCAAACTTATTCCAATAGGGGCCCAAGGTTTTCCGATGACAATTGACCGAGCCTTAGCCGAAGTATCAGAACTAAAAGAAATATATAATAAGGAAGATGATGTTAAAATAATTATTGATATGGCTAAAAAAGTGGAAGGTTGTGCTAGGCACATCTCAGTCCACGCGGCCGGTGTGGTGATGGCGCCGACAGTCCTGACTGACTTTACTCCACTGCAATTTGACACTAAGGGAGAAGAAAAAATTATTACTCAGTATGATATGCACGCTGTAGAAGATGCTGGTCTTTTAAAGTTTGACTTTTTAGGTATTAAAAATTTGGCGATTCTTTCCAATGCTGTTTCACTTGCAAAAAAAATTGATGGCATAAATATTGATATCGAAAATATACCAATGGATGATGCTAAAACATTTGATCTCCTCGCTCGCGGTGAGACCACCGGACTTTTCCAACTCAACGGTTCTGGAATGACTAAATATCTAAAAGAATTAAAACCTACAACAATTCATGATATCAACGCTATGGTGGCTCTATACCGCCCAGGACCACTTGAATCAATTCCTGAATATATAAAAAGAAAACACAATTCACAAACTATAAGATTTCTTGATCCGAGAATGAAAGATATACTTTCTCAATCCTTTGGAGTGATTACTTACCAAGATGACGTTATGCTTATTGCGATCAAGCTTGGTGGTTACTCTTGGCTTGAAGCTGATAAATTAAGAAAAGCGATGGGTAAAAAAATTCCTGCCGAAATGGAAGCACAAAAAAGCAAACTCAAAGAAGGATTATTGAAAAACGGTATGACGCAAGAAAAAGCCGATGAACTTTGGTCACTAATAGAACCTTTTGCTGCTTACGGATTCAATAAAGCTCACGCCGCTAGTTACGGCCGAGTGGCTTATCAAACAGCCTATATGAAAGCAAACTTCCCCGCTATTTATATGGCCTGTGTGCTGACCGCGGATGCTGGTGATGTAGAAAAAATTGCGGAATTTATTGGTGATTGTAAACGTATGGATATACCTGTGCTTCCGCCAAATGTAAATGAAAGCTTCCAGGACTTTACAGTGGTTAAAATTCCCGGGCAAAAAGATACTATCCGTTTTGGACTTACAACTATTAAAAACTTTGGTGAAGGAATTGCCAACACCATTATTGAGGAAAGAAAAAAGAATGGTAAATTTAAATCCCTATCAAATTTTCTGGACCGCATCAAAGACCCTCCTTCTTCAGAAGGGCGGGCGGGTAAAAATTTACTAAATAAAAAGTCTCTTGAAGCCCTGATCAAAGCTGGAGCGATGGACGAATTTGGCGAACGCGGGCAAATGCTTGGTAATGTGGAAAATATGCTTACCTATTCTAAAGAGGCTGGAAAAATATCTGAAAATCAGGATTCATTATTTGGCACATATGTGGCTGGAATGGAAAATGTAAATAATTTTAAACTAATAGATGCTCCTAAAGCGACTGCTACTGAAACTTTAGCTTGGGAAAGAGAACTGCTAGGCTTATACTTGTCCGGTCACCCACTTGATAAATTTAGAAAAATAATTGATGAAAAAAATTATAGTATAAAAAATGTTAAGGAGAATCCTAAAGAAGGCGATGAGGTGATGGTAGCGGGTATTATTGAGGACATTAGAGAAATAATCACCAAAAAAGGTGACGGCATGGCCTTTGTAAAATTATCTGATTATTCAGACACTATTGAAACCGTGGTTTTCCCCCGCACGATGACCGAGAATAAAAAAATATTAGTTAAGGATAAATGCGTAGCTATTAAAGGTAAGATTTCCCTCCGTAATGGCGAAACCACTTTGATTATAGATAGTATGAAGGAATTGATATAAAAGTTAATTATATGTTATATTTAAATATATATGAATGAAGATAATTTAAATAATATCAGACATTCCCTTTCCCACCTTTTGGCTGGTGCGGTTTTATCTTTTTATCCAGATGCCAAACTAGCGATTGGCCCCGCTATTGATACTGGTTTTTATTATGACTTTGAATTCAGCACACCAATAAGTGATAAGGATTTAGAAAAAATTGAGCAGAAGATGCGAGAACTAATGAAGAAATGGTCCACCTTTGAGAAGAAAGAAATAACGGTTAGGGATGCTGAGAAAATGTTTGCGGGAAATCCTTATAAACTAGAACTAATTGCTGACTTGAAAAAAGATGGGTCCAAACCAACAACATACACCTCTGGTGACCTTACTGACCTTTGTGCCGGACCGCACGTAGCCTCCACCAAGGAAATTCCTAAAGATGCTTTCAAACTTGAGAGAATTGCTGGCGCTTATTGGCGTGGGGATGAAAAAAATAAAATGCTTACCCGTATTTACGGTTTGGCTTTTGAAAGCAAGGAGGATTTAACTGCTTATGAACTACAACAAAAAGAAGCGGAGAAAAGAGATCATAGGAGGCTTGGTAAGGAATTAGATTTATTTTGCTTTTCAGATTTAGTTGGTCCGGGATTACCGCTTTACACTCCCAAAGGAACAATAATTATTGATGAACTACAAAAATATATTGAATCTGTTTGCCGAAAATACGGCTTTGAAAAAGTTAAAACACCCCACATGGCTAAACGAATACTTTTTGAAACCTCTGGCCATGCTGCAAAATTTGCTGATGAGCTTTTTGCTGTAACTTCGCCAAAAGGACACCAGTTCATTCTAAAACCAGTCCAGTGTCCAGCCCAAACCCAAATTTATGCTTCAAGAATAAGAACGTATAAGGAACTACCGATTCGCTATATGGAATCAGACCGCCAGTACCGTGCAGAAAAAACTGGTGAAGTAGGTGGCCTTAACCGAGTTTATGCTATTACCTGTGAAGATGGCCACTCTTTTTGTCGAGTTGATCAGGTCAAACAGGAAGTAGTAAACATGGTTAACATTATTAGAGATTTTTATACTTCTCTAGGCCTATGGAAAAACAACTGGGTTTCTCTTTCTGTCCGCGATTATGCTCACCCAGAAAAATATATTGGCGACACAAAAGATTGGGACTTATGTGAAAAAATGTTACAAGAGGTTTCAGATGAGATGGGATTAAATGCTAAAAAGTGTGAGGGTGAAGCGGCTCTATATGGACCTAAATTAGATTTTATGTTTAAAGATGCCATGGGAAAAGAAATCCAAATTCCAACTGTCCAATTAGATTTTGCTACTCCCAAGAGATTCAATCTAACCTATATTGATAACATGGGAAAAGAGGTAAACCCTGTTATGGTGCACCGAGCAGTTTTAGGGTCATATGAAAGATTCCTTGTTTTGTTAATTGAACACTTTGCGGGAAACTTCCCCGTCTGGCTTTCACCAGTCCAAATAAAAATAATCCCTGTCCGTGAAAATCATAATGACTATGCTAAAAAAATAGCCGATGAGATAAAGGCTCAAGGCGTGCGAGTTGACTTTGATAATACGGATGAGGGTATGGGTAAAAAAATCCGCGCTGGTAAAGTTAACAAAGTGCCTTATATGCTGGTTATTGGTGACAAGGAAATTGAGTTTGGCGAACTGGCTTTGGAAATCCGTGACGGCGCCAAGCAAGAAAAAATCACTTTAGAAAAGCTAAAAACTAAACTTCAAAAAGAAATTTCTGAGAGATTGTAAAAAATTAATAACAACAAACATAAAGCCTGCGGATTACCGCGGGCTTTTATAATTAAATAATTATAAACACTCCCTCTCTAAAATGCTCTGGAGTACCAGAGCCGTTTTAGAGAGGATAAAGAGATAAAGAGATAAAGAAATGCTGAAAGAATGCTAGCGAAGACAACGGACGGAGCCCTGATGGTCCTTAAAGTTGCTGCTCATGTTGTCGAAGTACGTGACCAAGTACCAGGCAACGTTCTCTGGATTGGCCGAGTGCTCAGTAGAAGACCAGTAATCGTAGCTTGGGAAACCTCCTGAGCGACCCCAAACAGTATCCCAACCAGCCCATAATTGATCTTTGGCTGGTAGATACCAAGTACCAGCGGGAACATCGCCTTCGGTTAAAGCATTACAGTATTCCGCTGCGGGATAGCTACCAGCAAGAGCGACGAGAACGAGGGTATTCGCCTTACCGTCAGTAGGACTATTGATATTAGTTGTTGTAGCCATCGGTCCCCAAGCATAAGTACCAGGACCCTGATCGGACCAACAATCTGGATCAGTAGCATCTCCGCTTGTGCCACAAGCTACCGTCCCTATCGTAATAGTCTGTCCTAATTCCGCTGGAGCAGAGAGACCGATTTTGTTACTAGCGAGGACTATTTGATAACCGGCATGATTAGTGGTGGTAGCGCTAGGGTCTTTAGGGATGGCTGTCAGATAGGGGGGGATGAGTTCAGAGAGGTTGATCAGACCGGCATTAGTGCAGGTGATGGTTAGTCCTGAAGAAGAAGCATTAGCACCAGTATCACAGATTTCTGTTAATGTGCTAGTGAGAGAAGTAGGATAATGGAAGTTATCTATGTAGTATTGAGTCAGAGCACTATATATTTGTTTGATGTCAGATTTACGTTCGGTGTTACGGACAGTGGCTAACTGTTTAGAGGGGTTGATGGCAAGTATCACTATACCAGCGAGGATGGCGATGATACCAACGACTAATAATACTTCAAGTAATGTAAATCCTTTTTTGTGAGACATGTTTTTTATCTTATGTGGATAAGTTAATAAATAATAAACACAATGAGTATTATACCCCCCCGCATAGTTTTGACAAAGGAAAATAATAGAAAATTATAAAAAATAAAAACCAACCGAAGAGTTTTTCGACGGGCGATTATTGTTACTGACAAATGTCACTTAAGTAAGAAGAACTAATGTCTGAGAAAAATCCGCATTTATTATGCGGATTTTTCTCAGACATTAGTTTTGGAATTTCCTCTTAAATTAATTCCCCATTATTTCTTTTGAAAGAAATAATAATATAAGAAATCCAAACGCTAAACAGTGAGAGTAAGCCAATAAATATTGCCAAGCTTAGATTATCCTTAACACCAGTATAAGGAATTTGACTTAAGTAAACAGCAGAAGCCATTGGTGGTTGGTAACCTTCGGTATAAGCTAAAACAGAATTAACATTAGCATAACATGTTGTTGATTCACTTCGGCCACTACCGTCCTCTACTCTAACTGTAGCTCTTTTATTACCGATATTATAATAAGTCATTGATGGTGATCGGCTTGAACTATCTAAACCATCAGTTCCAGTCCAATCATAATCGTAATCTCCATCACCACCATAAACATTGGCATACCAATTTACCCGACTACCAGTTTGAGCATAAGAAGGACTGGCATAACAAGAAACATTTAGATCATTATAACTCTGCTCCTCAACAACCCTCGTGGTACAAGAGGCACTAGCTGACTCACCACCAGAAGTAACTGTAACGATACCTCTTTTAGTTCCAGCATCATTATAACTCCAAGTAATATTTGATCGGCTTCCACTTAAACTATCAGTTCCACTCCAATCATAAGAATATGAGCCGGTACCACCATAAGCAGAAGCACTCCAGTCAACATCTTCATCAACATCAGCCGTTGATGGTCCAACATTACAGGAAACAGATAAATTATTATTTACTACCGTAGTTACTATCGCGCTACAATCACGAGAAATACTCTGTGTTCCAGAAGTAATAGTGACAGTACCAGTTTTTGTACCGGCGGTAGAATATGGTTTAGAAACATAAGAAGAATTTCCATATAAACCATCAGTACCTGTCCAAGAGTATGAGTATGAACTGTTTCCACCAGAAGCAGAAGCTGTCCAGTTTAGATAACCACCAGAATTAATACTGTTTGGACTAACTGAACAAGAACCATTTAGGGTTTGGGTTTGGGTTTGGGTTGTGGCTGAAATTAAATCAAAAGCAGCACAACCAAGTGTAATACTGTTTGGACTTGAGCTATCTGGGTAAACAGAATGAACTGCGGTAACAGATGTAACATTATTAGAAACAACTAAAGAATTGTTTACCACTTCGGTTCTTTGACCCAAAATAACATGGTCTGGTAAATCAGAAAGTGAATTTGAAGTTACACCATTCGAAAGTCTGACATAATATCTTTCATTTGGTTGACTGACATTTACCCTATTAGCATATTCATTATAACCATAAAGTGTCACGAGATAAGTTCCAGCAGGAATATTAGCATTAACAGTAAATTGAGATCTTTCTGCTCCTCTGTCAGAAAGGATTGAGGTATTAGAAAAATTAACAATAATTCTACCAGCTGTATATGGTATAGAACAAGATTGAGATCTTGAAACAAAAGAATTATTAGAAGATATATTATTAACTGAACTATTTACGTTTTGAGGAATACTTCCACCACGGGTAGAATTTGTAGAAGAGATATTACTTGCAGAAGTATTTACATTTTGAAGAATACTGCCACCACTAGTATTTGATCCAGAGGATAATCCGCCAGTTTGAGCTGAAGCAGCATTATTTATTGCTTGAAGAATACTAGAGGCCTCAGTGTTTATAGAAAAAGAAGTAAATAATAAAATAGATAACAGTATAAAAATACTGGCCATCAATGAACTTCTGCTATCAAATTTTAATTTTAAATTTTTCATTTTATTTGTGTCTGTTTTTTAGTCTAGAAATAAGTAAAAATGAATATAATCAAATATTCACCTTCAAATACAAACTTATAGATCATTTATAATTATACACAAAAGAAGATTTTTGTCAAGATATAAATGAAGAATTAATTTATTTTAAAAAAGGCCCAAACGTCTAACGTTTGGGCCTTTAGTGCAAAACTTAAAAGAGTAAATTTACTCCTGCCCGCACAATGGCATGGTCATATGTTCCATCCACAACTTCACTCATTCCACCCCCAGAAACAACGGCGGTGGTTTCCAGTTTTGTGTAGCGGTAATCAAGGAAAAGCACCCACTTATCCTTAACTACTTTCTCAAGCCCAATGACTCCATGGCACCCTGCCACATTTTCCATTTGGACATTGATATCTGAGTTGATGATCTCCGCCTTCAACTGGTTAAAATTTAAACCAGCACCAACATAGAACTTCGAAAGATCTGAGATAGAATGATTCCATCTCAAGGTCGCTCCAAACTGAGTAAGCGACATCTCGGTGATGCCTAAACTATCTCCAAATTTGGATATAGACAGCTCCATGTCAAATGTCTCATTCAAAGGCATAACCCCTTGAATACCAAAACCGATATCACCATTCTCCACGTCACCACCTGAAGGGAAAATAACACTAGTGCCGACTTCAATCTGATTAGTCCCTAAGGCTACTGTTCCAACCAATGCTATAATCATTACTACAAAGTACTTCTTCATACCAAACCCCCTTGTTTCTCCAGTTTCTATCACGCACGACTATAAATATAGTCCTGCTATTAATGATATATGTTATAGAGAAACTATCTCTTATAATACTAACATAATCAAATAAAAAAGTCAAGCTAATTAAAAAATAGCCCTATGAAAAATAATTATTGGATAAAATCTGCTTCCACTATATAACGGTCTTCTTTATCCCCAAAGACATTACAAGTAGTAAGGGTCAGCATATTTTTTGTGCTATCAAAGTTGATTTCCACCTCGCTCGCCAGTTTCATTACAACCGAGGACACCTTATATTCATAGATTGAAGATCCACCATAAACTTTAATAATATCTCCCCGCTTCAAATCTTTAAGGCCATTAAAGGTTTTATAGGCTTGATTATTTACCACTGTCCATCCAGAACTATGACCAAAAATAAACATATTTCCACTACCAACAAAACCTGAACCGTAATATCTTACCGCTCCTTGCTTTAAATAGTCATCTAAGGTTGTGGCGTTTGTTGTTTTAGGATTAGAAACAAGGGTATCAACCCCAATTTGATCTATCACAATCCGAGTCGGATTTACAGCAACCATATATCCTTGATCAATTTGCTTATTAATCTCTCCTTGCTGAGCCTTATCCCATAGGATTTTGATGGTATCACCCTTATCCGTTCCCGGTAATAAACCAGCCGAATACACCAAGATAAATAAGGCTAAAAAGATGATTATAGAATATTTAACTAATTTAATTTGACTTTTTGTAAGCATTGTAGTATAATAGCGCTAAGTACAAATTAGTGCAAGTTTACCAGTAGCTAACATTATATCATTAAAATAATATGGAAAAAAACGAAGAAAAAGGAATATTTAGCAAAACCTATAATTGGTTTGCAAACCTAACTGTAAAAGGATTGCTTGGTGCAATCTTAGTGGCTTTTATTATTTTAATAATTTTAGTTTCTGTCTCTTATATACCTGGCGTTATGTCTAGGATTTCAAATTCTCTTTCTGCTGCCCTCTATTCAATATTTGTCCCAGCTGAAAATGCTACTTTAACAATTAATAAAAATATTATAAACTCTGGTGAAGATTTTACTATTAATTTTAAAAGGGGTGATATGACTGACGGTCTCTTCACTGTTTCTTATAGTTGTGATTCAAATCAAAATATTAACCTTGTCTCAGTAGAAACAAACGGTTTTAAGGCTATAAACTGTGATACCCCTTATTATCTTTTAGATAATGAAACTTCAATCACCATAAGGCCGTCAACTAATGAAAGTGTGGTTAGGTTAGTTATGACTGGTTCTTTTGAAAATAATTCGACTCAGAAATCAGAGGTGGTAGGAGTCGCTAGAATAACAATAAAAAATGATTCTGTTGGAGTGATAGCTGTTTCCACAACAACTTCTTCTAACAACACAACAAGTACCCAAAATACTTACAGCCCGACTGTAACTTATCCAACATATTATGGTAAAGCAGATTTAGCAATAAGAGTAATTCAAGTTGGTTTATTAAATAGCCAAACAAATCTTATTACTACCCAAAATCAATTTAGATATTCTGATATGGTTGGAATAAAATTTGAGGTAAGAAATGATGGTGAAACAGCAACTGGACCATGGAACTTTACTGCTGTCCTCCCCTCTCTCTCTACACCAACCTATAATTCAAATACTCAAATCTCTCTACGACCTGGAGAAAGTATTATTTTTACTTTAGGTTTCAGTAATTTGAATAATCAATATTCAAATATCATCACAATAAATGTTGATCCTCAAAATCAAGTTAGTGAAAGTGTTGAATATAACAACATAATTACTTCAACTATCACTAACTTAACTTACAATATTAATTATAATAATACCAATTATAATTATAATACTGGTTATAATAACGGTTGTTATGTGAATGGTTTTTTCACTTATAATTGTGACACGACTAACAGTAATTATTATGATGGTTATGGTAATTTCATAAGTTACAACAATAATTACTACTACAATAATTTAAGTGTGTCCTGTTCTGTTAGTCCAAATAATCCTGAAACTGGGGACCGAGTACGTTGGTCTGCTGATTCTTCTGGTGGTGATGAAGATTATGATTATAAATGGACAGGAACAAACGGCTTAGACAGCTCATCTAAAAATCCAATTAAGACTTATACCTCCAGTGGCTGGAAATATGCCACTGTCACAGTTACTGACGGTGATAATTATAAAGTAAGTCAAACTTGTTCAGTTTACGTAAACTAATAATAAAAAACCCTAAAATCAATAGGGTTTTTTATTTTATAAAGTACCAAGTTTACTTGCTGCTTTTTCCCAACCTTCTTTAATAATAAGTTCCAAACCAAGAACGGCTTTCTTGATTATTTTTTTTACTTCCAAAACCTCGTCCTTCTTAAATTCCCCTAAAATAGACTTTATAACTTTTTCTTCCCCTTGTGGCTTTTTTATTTTACCGCTAGCTGTCTCACCAGAAATTCCTAAACGTAAACGAATAAAGGCCTCGGTCTTTACCGCCCGCATTACAGACTCCACGCCTTTATGACCTCCAGAACTTTTATTAAAAGAAATTTTAATTTTCCCTAATGGTAAATCTAAATCATCATGAATCACTACCAATGTTTCTGCGGCTTTCTTGCTTTTGATAAGAGATTTTACTGACTCTCCACTTTTGTTCATAAAAGTTTCTGGTTTCAAAAGCACAGCTTTATTCTTACCCATTTTTACTTCTGTTTTTAAGGCTTTCAAATTCTTATCTTCCTGCCAGTCTTTCAAATCTTGAACTTTTAAAAAAGCATCTAAAACCATACGTCCTACATTATGTCTTGTACCCTCATATTCTTCGCCAGGATTTCCTAAACCAACAATAATATAATTTTTTGTCATCCTAATTAAAAAATTTAAATTTAATAAAATGTCCTTATATTATACCCCGTTGATTTTTTAACAGGACAAGTAAAAATATTATAACAGTGATATTTCTCTTGTGTCAAACATGATTGTGTAATACAATAACGTTGATTATGAACCAAATAGAGCAAGAAAATCAAGTAACGGAAAGACCGGGGGTATTTACCCGATTTAGAAAAAGCTTTTGGGGTGAATTGATACAAATTGTCGCTATTTCTCTTATCATCGTTATCCCTATAAGGATTTATGTCGCCCAACCTTTCTTAGTCAGTGGACCGTCAATGGATAACACTTTTGCTAATGGCCAATACTTAATAGTTGATCAACTTACATACCAATTTAGAAACCCAAAACGTAGTGAGGTGATTATTTTTCACTATCCACTAGATATAAAAAAATATTTCATCAAGAGAATAATTGGACTACCAGGAGAAACTATTCAAATCACAGACGGCATCGTGACTATTTGTAAACCAAATTGTCAAACTGATGTAAATAAATTTGTCCTTGAAGAGCCCTATATTAAAAAAGCTAACAAATTAAACCCGCCACCAGCACCAAGGCAGGACATTACTGTTACTTTAAAAGATGGCGAGTATTTTGTATTAGGAGACAACCGCCCTGTCAGTGCTGACTCTCGTATCTGGGGGCCTGTTAAAAGAGACTTGATCATGGGCCGACCATTTTTAAGACTCATACCTTTTAATCAAATAAGTATTTTTCCAGGACAAGTTTAAAAAAAACAAATCACAAATATAAAAAATATGTCAAAAATAAAGAAGATAAAAAATAATAAAAGTAGCTCCAAGTTTTTAGACTTGAAAAATATTGATAAGAGCACGGAAGCTGTTGTCTATTATGGTTTTATGCCAATAGAAACACCTAAAATAGAAAAAGAAGATAAAGAAAATACAAAAAATCTTAAGGAGGGTGAGCCTATAAAAATAATTGGCTCAAATGAAAAAATTATAAATATTGCAGAAGAGAAATCTGCTATTTTACGAAACTATTTTAATTCTAATATGGCTATTATGCCCCAACCAGTAATGATTACCTACAATGGTTTTATAGACAATGACTCGACCGGCCACTCTAGTGGTAAATACCAAAAAATAGGACTTGAGATTATTGGTTCACCTAAAAGTGTCTCTGAGGCAATTATAATTAAAACAATTCTGGCAATATTACAGGATAATGGTTTTGAGGATCTTTATGTTGAAATAAACAGCCTTGGTGACAGAGAATCTTATACTAAATTTGTAAAAGAAACCATTAACTACTTCCGTAAAAATTTAAACGTAATGCAGTCTCACTGCCGTCAATTATTTAAAAAAGACCCTTTACTAGTTTTCACCTGCCAAGATGAAAAATGTTTTATCTTAAGAGAAGAAGCGCCAAAATCAATCGGTTGTCTCTCAGAAGAAAGTCGTGAGCACTTTAAAGAAGTCTTAGAATATTTAGAAAGTTTAGAAATCTCTTATAGAATTAATAATTGCTTAATATCTGATAGACGCTATGCTTCAAGCACTGTTTTTGAAATCAAACAAAAATCTAGTAATCCTAAAATTGCTGATGAATCCTTAGCCGTTGGTTTTAGAACTGATGGTATATGCAAAAAACTTGGTTTAAAAAAAGATGTACCAATGATCGGAGCAAAAATATATTTTAAAAATTCATCAGTTAAAAAACCCCCAAAAATCAAAAAAGCTTCAGTCTTTTTTATCCAGTTAGGTGATGAAGCAAAACATAAAAGCTTAAAAGTTATTGATATTTTAAGAAAAGAAAATATCTATATTAACCACTCCCTAGGACGTGATAAAATGGCTGGGCAAATGGCAATGGCTGATAAGGTAAAAGTGCCCTATATCTTAATTATGGGAAAAAAAGAAGCAATGGATAACACTATTATGATTCGTGACGTCAGTACCAGAGCTCAAGAAACTGTTAAAATTTCCGACCTAGCCGTTCATCTTAAAAAATTATTCAAATAATATATAAACTACTCAATATTCTTTGGCTTTACAATAATTTTATTGTCAAACCTTAAGTCAATATACTCAATGAGATGAAACTCTTTGTCTAGAACAAGATTATTTGTCTTAATAGCAGTAAATAAATTATCAAATGGTATAGTAAAAGTGTTTTTATTATTAAAAATAATCTTCGGACCAGATTCTAATACAAAAACATAATCATTTTCATCAAAAAAAACGGAAACTACCTTTAAACTATTTTGATCAAGTATGCCAATCAAATAATAAACTTGTTGGTATATCTCTGTTGATAAAAAATATTCTCCAATATAGTCACCTTGTGAAATATCGTTGATTGCTGATTTGGGCTTGCCGTAATTTTTTACATATATACTTCCAGAAAAAGTTGGTGCAATATTATAAATATATCCCTCGCTATCTACTAAATAACAAGTTTGAGTTACAGCCTTCATATCTTCCCCACACCAAACAGAATGTGGTTTCCTTTCTTGAACCTTAATAGATATTGTCTGCCAATCTTCCCAGGAAACATCAACTTCTTTTATTGTTTTATAAACCATTAAAATATCGGATTTAATTTTAAATCGTGGAAAAATCAGAGAATTGCTTTTAGAAAACAAATAAGCATATCTCCCTTTTAGATTAAAATTAACCGTTTCAAATATATCATCATCTGAGATAACAGCATTACCAGTAATAATTATATTATTAATTTTTACTTTTTCATGACTAGATAAAATAGCTAAACCTAAAATAATAGAAACTAGAAAAAATAATATAATGTAAAGCCTAATAAAAAATAACCTACGCTTTTTCAGACGCATCTGCGACGGCGCAAGATTTAAATTTTTACTAACTGACATTATTTATTTAGGAAAGTGAAGATATTTTATTTTAAAATGTCTAGCTAATCACACTCTTCCCCATATATTTTTGTAAAACAAATGGTATTTTGATTGACCCATCAACTTGTTGAAAATTTTCCACAAGAGACACTAAAATTCTAGGGGTTGGAATAGCTGTACAGTTTAAAGAATGGGTATAGTGTGTTTTACCTAAGGCATCACGATATTTAATATTTGATCGTCTGGTCTGGAAATCATGGAAATAAGAAGCTGAAGAAATCTCACGATACTTATTTTCTTTTGGTACCCATAATTCAATATCATACTTTTTAACTTGTCCGAGACCAAGATCTCCACCACAATTTACCACCGTGTGATAAGGAATACCCAATGATTCAATAAACTCCTCGGTATTTCTATTCATCTCTTCATGAAATTTTACAGATTCAGTATGGCTGGCTTCACAAATAATAATCTGCTCTAGTTTATAAAATTCATGAACTCGAATAAGCCCTTTCACATCTTTACTATGACTACCCACTTCCCGCCTATAACAAGGAGAAAAACCTAAATATCTCTTTGGCAATTCCTTGATATCCAGTATTTCACCAGAATGATATGCCATCACCGGAACCTCGGCTGTACCTGCTAAATATTCTCCATCTTGAGTTTTGTATAAATCATCTTCGCCTTGTGGTAAATAACCCGTACCAAGTAAAGCTTCCTTTCTAACGACAATTGGCGGTAAAACAGGAATAAAATTTTTCTTAGAGAAAAACTCCATAGCATAATTCCAAATTGCGATAGAAAGTCTGACTCCGTCACCCATTAGAAAATAACCACGAAAACCATGGACCTTTACCCCACGATCGAAATCCACCATTTTCAAATCAGTCATCAAAGCCATATGATCCTTTGGTTCAAAATCAAATTTAGGTTTTTCTCCCCAAGTAGAGATTTCCTTATTGTCGGCGTCACTATTCCCCTCTGGCACAGTCATATCTGGGATATTTGGCACATGAAGCATGAGGTACTGCCACTTCTTCATAACTTCCCTTAATTTCTCTTCCCCTTTCATTAATTCTTCCTTGACTAACTTCATATCTAAAATTAATTTAGCTCTTTCACTCTCATCAGTCACTTTTACAATTTGGTCACTAAACTTATTTTGCTCTGCTTTCTTATTTTCTGTAAGAATTAAAAGATCCTTTCTCTTATCATCAATAGAAATAAGCTCGGACACATCAAATATCAGATGTTTCTTTTTTGCTCCCGCATCAATCAAATCTTTATTCTCTCTAATAAATTTTATATCTAACATAAATTATTAATATTAATTATCCCCATTTTTATAATTATTTAATAGTATCAATTAATGGTACAATTTACAAATTATGAAATTAAATAATTTATTAGACCAAGAGTTTCCAATCCGAGAATTAAAAAAGAAAGAATTTCCACCCCAACTCCTAGAGATTCCTCAACCACCAGAAAAACTTTATATTCGGGGGCAATTACCTGGACCAAATACAAAACTATTATGTGTTGTTGGGAGTCGTCGCTATACAAATTATGGTAAAGAGACTTGCGAGAAATTAATTGCTGGTCTTCGTGGTTATGACGTTACAATTGTCTCTGGTTTAGCCATTGGTATCGATGGTATCGCCCACCAGGCCGCTATAAACACTGGATTAAAAACGATTGCTGTTTTGGGTTCTGGAATGGCGGTTGATACCATCCACCCTGTAGCACATATTGGTTTAGCTAAAAAAATATTAGATTGTGGTGGTTGCATAATTTCTGAGTATGAATCAGATTTCAAGGCCACACCTTGGAGTTTTCCTCAACGAAACAGAATTAGTGCTGGTCTATCATGCGCAGTACTCATAATCGAGGCAGAAATAAAATCTGGTACTTTGATCACTTCGAGACTAGCGACAGAATACAATAAAGATGTACTAGCAGTACCAGGTAATATTTTTTCCAAAACTTCTGCTGGTCCACATATGCTAATACGCCTTGGTGCCACTCCAATAACTTCATCGGAAGAACTTTTAGAAACTTTAGGTTTCAAAAATAAAAGTGATACCCCCAGAAATTTGGAATTAGAATATAGTGAGTGCAGTCCAGAAGAAAAGAAAGTAATCAAAGCTCTCAATGAACCCTTGCCAAAAGATGAGCTTTTCCGTGTATTAGATATACCCATCTCAGAAGCTAACGCCATTCTTTCCTTAATGGAGCTAAAGGGATTAATCAAAGAAAATTTAGGTGAAATATATTTGACATAATATTTATTACTAGTATAATATTCTTAGATTGATTAATAACTAACTTTTAAAAAAGGGGGGTGATATGAAAAGATTTTTCATGTTTTACCTAAGTTTTTCATTGGTTCTTTGTAGTTTGGGAATTGTAGGATGTGAAAGTGAGCGGAATTATAACAATGATACATATTCTTCCAATGCTTATGAGTATCCGAGGTATATATCAGTGGATATTTTTTCTTATACCTCTTGGTTGATGGACATTTACATTGGTGATGCTTATGTTGGTAGTATAGCACCAGGTCAAACAGAAACTTTTTCTAAAGACTTGTATCATAGAGAAAAATTTCGAATGAAATTTGTAGTTTATAATCCAACAAAAACAACAATATTACTCATGTCCTTTGATGATGATTACTCAAACTATCATGTAAATGTTTATGACAATTTTGTTGAGAAATTTTAAACAAAATTAATGCTTAGCGCCGATCTTAAAAGGTCGGCGCTTTTTTATATAAAATAGCAATTGAGATATTTATAAAAAGTAAAAAATTTGCACACAAAGCTATTTTTATGCAATACTACCAAACATATGAAACTTTTAATTGTCGAGTCACCGTCAAAAGCTAAAACGATTTCTAAATACCTAGATGGCCTGCCCGGCCAGGGAAAATATGAAGTCCGTGCTAGCGTTGGACATATTCGTGACTTACCAAAAAGTAATAAAAAAGCTATTGATATAGAAGGTGGTTTTATTCCCCATTATGAGATTTCTCCTGGTAAAGAAAAAATCGTTAGTGAAATAAAATCTCTAGCCAAAAAAGCTGATGAGATACTATTAGCAACTGACCCAGATCGCGAAGGTGAAGCCATTGCTTGGCATATAAAAGAAGCTATGGGTCTAAAAAATCCAAAACGTGTGGTTTTCTATGAGATAACAAAGGATGCAGTACAAGAAGCTATAAAACATCCGCGCGACATTGATGATAATTTAAAACAAGCACAAGAAGCTAGACGCGTGCTAGACCGCCTGGTGGGTTATGACCTATCTGGTTTGATTTGGAAAAAAGTTCGATATGGCCTCTCAGCTGGACGGGTACAATCTCCAGCCCTACGAATAATCATGGAAAGAGAGAGAGAAATTCGGGCTTTTATTCCTCAAAATTTTTGGGTTATTACGGCTAACACTCAAACTCAGATGAAAGATGATTTACAAATTGCTTGTTCTGAGGAACCTCGAGATGAGAAACTTGTGGAAAAAATACTTGAGGCTGGTAAAAAATCTAAATGGATTGTAAAAGACGTCACTGAAACTGAAGCCAAGCGGTTGGCACGAGCTCCATTTACAACTTCAACCTTACAACAAACAGCAAGCTCTAGATTAGGTTTTGCTCCGTCACGAACTATGAGTATTGCTCAGAAACTTTACGAGGCTGGACTTATTACTTATATGAGAACAGATAGTGTTAACTTAAGTAAAGTTGCTCTTGAGCAAATATATAATATGATTGAGAAAAAATATGGTAAAGATTTTTTACAACCACATACTTTTACAGCTAAAAGCAAAAATGCTCAAGAGGCTCACGAAGCTGTTCGTCCAACCGATATTTCAAATATAAATGTAGGCTTGAATGATGAACAGAAAGAACTCTATAATTTAATTTGGCAAAGAACTGTTTCTTCACAGATGACCGATGCGAAGATTATGCGTACCAAAATATTTGTCAGAGTTGAAAATGATGAAGATATTCCTGATTTTTGGGCTAATGGTTCTCGCCTACTATTCCCTGGCTGGTTATTAGCGGATAAGGAAGGATCGGGTGATGATGTTATTTTACCAAAAGTAAAGGTTGGTGAAGAATTAAAGCTAATTGATATAAACTCTCAAGCTAAGCAAACTGAACCGCCGGGACGTTATTCTGAGGCGGGACTCATTAAGGAATTGGAAAAAAGAGATATCGGTCGTCCTTCAACTTACGCTTCAATTATAAAGACAATTCAAGATCGTGGTTATGTGGAAAAAATAAATAAAGCGCTAGTACCCACGGACACAGGAGATGTGGTTAGTTCATTTCTAGAAAATAATTTTGCCAATTATATAAGTGATACTTTCACTGCCGAGATGGAAGATAAACTAGACTTAATTGCTGAAGGTAAAGCACAATATCTAAAAACCCTAAAAGATTTTTATGGGCCTTTCTTAAAAGAGGTAAAATCTAAAGACAAGATAGATAAGGTGAACAATTTTGGTGAAGCAGATATAAAACATATCTGCCCGACTTGTGGTGGAACAATGATTATAAAACTTGGCAGAGCCGGAAAATTTTTAAGTTGTGCAAAATATCCGGACTGTGCTGGCGCTCGTAAAATTACCGGTGAAGAAATGGCCGGCCCAAAAGAAACTGGTGAAGAATGTCCGGAGTGCAAAAAAGGTAAGCTTGTTTTACGTGAAGGAAAATTTGGTCAATTTATTTCTTGTTCAAATTATCCAAAATGTAAGTATATAAAAAAAGATGCCGAATTGGAAAAGAAAAACAGTACTGGTGTGACTTGCCCAACTTGTAAAGAAGGTATGATGACCGAGCGACGTGGACGTTTTGGCCTATTCTATAGTTGTTCCAATTATCCAAAATGTAAAAATGCTATCAAAGCCAAACCAACTGGTAATATCTGTAAGCTTTGTGAATCACTGATGATGCTTGGTACTAAAACTATCCCCGAACGCTGTTCTGTCAAAACCTGCCCAAATCACTATCCGAATAAAGTTAACACTATAAAATAAGTGTTGTCCACCAATCCCCACCTTAGTTAAGGCGGGGTGGTTATTCTGATAACCGGGGCGGTTGTGTTTGACAAAATTAAATAAAAAGTCTAACCTAAATTCAGATTAAGCAAAATTATAAGGAGGGGAAGAAAATGATTGATGAAGAAGTGGTTAATTGGGTAGTTAATGATATCAAAAGACAACTCCAAGGGGTAACCAAAGAAACAAGTCGAAATTTTCTAAAAGGTATTCGCGACGATCCTAAAGGAGTTCAGAGGTTCCTTTATGCTCACTCTGTGTCATGGGAGTTACAAATGGTTATGGAAACAGGTAACCCGGTCCATGTTTTAGAAGTTCAAACTCTTCCACAAAAGGTTTTTGAAAAACTCCAACAAAAATTGGCTGAGCAAATCAAAGCTCTGCCAGCATAACATCTAATTCTAACGATCATGGCGTTAGGGACCCTAGAGAAATCTAGGGTCTTTTTTATTTGCCGAAAATCAAATCTAGGTCTATACTAAATATATGAGTGTACAAGATATTATCAGTTTGATGGATTCCCCGACTCCGGAAGATATTACTTTAATTACCAAGGCCTATAATACTGCGGAAGAAGCACATAAAGGTGTACTTAGAATGTCAGGTGAACCATACTTTAACCACGTATTTGAAACAGCAAAAATTTTAGCTGAGCTTAAAATGTGTCCGTCCACTATTTGTGCGGGTTTGTTACATGACTCAATTGAGGACGGTGTTCTAACGGAAGACAAAATTAAAAAAGATTTTGGTGATGAAATATTATTTTTAGTAAATGGAGTCACAAAATTAGGTAAACTAAAATATCGTGGTGCGGAAAGACATATAGAAAGTTTAAGGAAATTATTTGTGGCCTCAGCTGAAGATATTCGAGTCATTATTATTAAACTTTCTGACCGCCTACATAATATGCGTACTCTGCAATATGTCCGTCCTGATAAACAAGAGAGGATAGCTTTAGAAACTCTAGAAATATTTTCTCCACTTGCCTACAGGCTTGGTATCAGAAAATTGTCCCGAGAATTAGAAGACCTTTCTTTCCCGTATATCTATCCTAAGGAATATGCGGAAGTAAATAAATTGATCAAATCCACAAGTATTGAAACCTTGCCTAAATTAGAAAAATTTATGAAATCAATAAAGAAAGCTTTAGCTGAAGGTGGAATGACAGACTTTCATACAAACTATCGATTAAAAGGTTTGTACAGTCTTAGTAAAAAAATAATTAACAAGGGCGGTGAAATAGAAAAAATATATGATATTTTAGCACTTCGAATTTTTACTAATAATGTCGCTGATTGCTATAAAGTCTTAGGAATCATCCACAACAAATGGCGTCCTCTACCTGGCCGAATCAAGGATTATATAGCTGTACCAAAAACCAATGGTTATAAAAGTATTCACACTACGGTCTTTACAGGTGATGGGGCAATAGTTGAAGTCCAAATTCGTACTAATGAAATGCACAAGCAAGCGGAATTTGGTATCGCTTCCCATTTATCATATAAAGATCTGAAAAACAGTGAAAATAAAGAGATGAGTTGGTTTGGTCAATTTTTACCAAAATCACTAACATCTTTTTTCGAGAATCAACCATCAAATCAAAATACACCAGCTTGGATAAGAGATTTAGCTGATTTACAAACAACATCATCAGATAAGGAAATGATGCAAGATTTGAAGACAGATTTCTTTGGGGAAAGAATTTTTATCTTTACACCTAAAGGAGATGTGATTGATCTTCCTATTGGCTCCTCGGTAATTGATTTTGCTTACGCTATACATTCGGATATCGGTAATCACATATCTAGCGTAATGGTTAATAATAAAATAGCCCCATTAGACACCAAACTAAAAAATTTTGATAAAGTAGAAATTGTAACAAAAAAAACCGCCAAACCAAACAGGAAATGGCTGGACTATGTAAAAACAGCCATGGCTAAAAAGTTTATCAAAAATGCTCTTAATATAAAAACTGAGTAATAATTTAAACGGTAAAGTTATCTACTGAGTAAAGATTATTATCATTTTCTTCTTCCTCTTTCTCTTTTTCAGACCGATCATCAAGCAAAGATATCTCTTCCTCTTTTTGTTTTTCTAAATCATTAACTGGTACAGTAACATTTTCTATTTCTTGCTTTTTAATATGCCTATTTAATAAAGCATTTGCTCCAAGATCTTGTTTATTATTTACGGCATCCAAAATAGAGCGTAAATCATCATTAGAAAAGAAATCTATCATAATTTTACCACCGGTATTACCCCTTTCAATATGTACCCTGGCACCAAAAGTCTGTGCCAATTTTTCTTCAAGTTCAGTCAGCTCTGGATCAGGTATTCTCTCAATCTTTCTCACCCGTTCAACAGCAATTTTTCTAGCTGACAATTCAGCTTCCCTAACAGACATTTTTCGGTACATCATTTCCTTAAACAATACCTCTTGTTCTTCCTTACGATCCTCAAGCATAAGTAAAGGTCTAGTATGACCTTCAGAAATTCTACCCTCAGACAAAGCTTTTAGCATATGTTCAGGCAACAATAATATTCTCAAACTATTTGAAACATACTCTCGACTCTTACCAATTTTTTTAGCAACATCGACATGTTTAAAATGAAAATCATCTACTAACTGCTGAAAAGCTTTAGCTCGATCAACGGGATTTAAGTCTTCCCTTTGTAAATTCTCAATAATTGCCAGCTCTAATTTAAGTTGATCAGACTCTTCCTGATCACGAATAATTACCGGCACTTGAGATAAACCAGCTATCTTAGATGCCCGTAAGCGTCTTTCTCCAGAGATAAGTTCATACTCTGTAGTCAAACCACCATCTTCCCTTAAGGCCTCCTTTCTAGTAACCACCATTGGTTGAAGAATACCATATTGGCGGATAGAATCTGCTAAATCTTTTAATTTAGATTCCTCAAATTCTTTTCTTGGTTGAAAAGGATTTGGGTGAATCTTTTCTATTTCTACCCAAAAAATTGAATCGCTGAAAAATTGGCTCATTATATTTTAAAAATTAATTATTAGTTCACTAATTCTATCATACTTTATTTTTTCTCCCAAATAAGGTAGAATCAATGCATTGCCGGAGTGGATAAAAATCAAACTGCTTTGATTTTAATCCGAGCAAAGCTAGTAGGCCTCCGATCTGGTAAAGGTCAGAGAGAGAAAAAGGTTCAATACCTTTTAGTTGCCGGAGTGGCGGAATGGTAGACGCGCACGACTCAAAATCGTGTCTCGAAAGGGGTAAGAGTTCAAGTCTCTTCTCCGGCACAAAAACAATAAAACAAAAAAATGAATTATAAAAAAACAGAGCTTTATTTTTTACTTTTTTTTCTTATTATAATCTTTATTATAGCTTTTTTTATATTCAAACCTTTTCTTTTTTCACTTATTTTAGCAATAATCTTTACAACAGTTTTTTCACCATTACATAAAAAAATACTTTCTGTATTTAAAAATAACGACTGGTTAGCAGCATTACTTACAACTATCTCTGTTCTTATAGTTATAATTATACCTATCTCTTTTGTTGGTACACAGATTTTTCAAGAATCAACATTGCTCTATACTTCTATTACTAATGGTAGCGTGGTTACTAATTTTACTGATAAGATAGACGAAAACATCCAGAGTCTTAATAAATTCCTTACTATACCTATAAATTATTCCTTTGATATTAGTTATTATCTTAAACAAGGTTTAGGTTGGCTAACTCAAAATCTGGGTATATTATTTGCAAATGTTGGAAAAACTTTGATAGGAATCTTTGTCTTTCTTATTGCCCTCTATTATCTATTTAAGGATGGTTTAAAATTTAAAAATGCTATTATCGCGCTAAGTCCTTTGCAAGATATTCATGATGAAAAAATTTTTAGTAAACTTGCTTTAGCAATTAATTCGGTCATTCGTGGAAATCTCACAATAGCACTTATTCAAGGAATATTAACGGCAATTGGTTTCTCTCTTTTTGGTGTTCCCAATGCAACCCTTTTTGGTACGGTAGCAGCCATTGCTGCCTTAATTCCTGGAGTTGGAACGGCCCTAGTTACTATCCCAGCAATAGCCTATCTATACCTAAACGGGGAAATCCTTTACTCGATAGGTTTACTATTTTGGGGGATGCTTGCTGTAGGTCTTGTTGATAACCTTCTGGGACCTAAACTAATCAGTAAAAGAACAAAACTTCACTCATTCCTTGTTCTCCTTTCTATATTAGGAGGTATCAGCCTTTTTGGTCCTTTTGGTTTTTTACTTGGTCCACTTGTCTTAAGTCTACTTTTTGCTCTTCTTGAAATATATTCCACCTTAAATAATGAAAGCAAAAATCAATAACACTTTTTGATTTTTATGGATAAAAAAAATAAAATCCTAGTCATTCTTGGACCAACAGCTACTGGCAAAAGTGATTTAGCGGTAAAAATTGCTAAAAAATATAATGGCGAGGTAATTTCGGCTGACTCAAGACAAGTGTATAAAGGTATGGATTTGGGTACTGGGAAAATTACCAAAAAAGAAATGCGGGGTGTACCCCACTATATGTTGGATATTGTAAAGCCAAATTCTGTATTTAATGTTTCCAAATATAAAATAAAAGCCCAAATAATAATTGCTGATATTTTAAAACGTGGAAAACTCCCAATCATTTGTGGCGGAACAGGTTTCTATATTGATGCGGTAGTGAACAATACTACACTACCAGAAGTCTTACCGTATCCTGAATTAAGGAAAAAACTTGAACCAAAAACCTGCGAACAGTTAATGCTAATCCTAAGCAGATTGGATAAAAATATCACCAAAACAATTGATTCCAAAAATAAAGTCAAAATCATCCGTGCCATTGAGATAGCCAAGGCACTTGGGAAAGTTCCACCAATAAAATCCGAACCACTTTATAATGCAATTCAAATTGGACTTATTGCCCCAGATAAAGTCCTTAAGGAGCGGATTAAAACTCGCCTAATCAAGCGAATTGAGGCTGGAATGCTTAAGGAAGGTCAGAACCTACACAAACAAGGTATTAGCTGGAAGCGAATGGAGAATCTCGGCTTGGAGTACCGTTATATGGCTAGACATCTAAGTGGTCAGATAACTTTAGACCAAATGATTGAGCAGCTCAATTCCAAAATCTGGCAATACGCCCGCCGTCAAAAAACTTGGTTTAAAAGAAACAAAGATATACAATGGTACCAGATTGGTCCAAAGACCACTCAAAAAATTATTAGAGATCTGGAGGTAAAATTATAGTTTAGCGGGAGATAGAGGAATCGAACCCCTAATATTCCTTTTGGAGAGGAATGTTATACCATTTAACTAATCTCCCAACCTGGAAAATATAGCACAATAAAGGCTAAATAAAAACCCCTACTAAGGGGGTTTTATTTTGATTATTTTTTAGATTCCTTATGAATGGTATTCTTCTTACACCATTTACAGAACTTTTTGAGTTCTATTTTACGCTCAACCTTCTTCTTATTCTTTCTGGAATAATAGTTGGTCCTTTTGCAGGTCTTACAATTCAGTTTGATTAATTGATCTTGTGACATATATGCATTTGGTTAACAAAGAAGAGTATAATATAAAACCGTTAATTTTGCAACCTCTTCCCTTGTAAAAAAACCTTATCTATGCTAAATTACACCCCATGATAAACGTAGAAGTTACAAAGAACGCCAATGAAAATAATCTAGGGATTATTAGGAGATTTACTAAAAAGGTTCAAGGTTCTGGTATTTTACCAAAAGTCAGGTCAAAAAGGTACAGCCTAAGAGATTTGTCTTTTTATAAAAAAAAGAAAAATACCTTAAAAAATCTAAAAAGAAAAGCTGAGATCATGGAGCTTATAAAAATGGGTAAAATGGCCGACCGAACAGAGGGTCAATTTAAAGGTTCAAAAGGAAAGAAGAATTAAGATGACAGAAAATCTATCAATATCAAATAAAACCAAAGGCAGGCTACCAAGCTTGCCTTTTGAACATATAAAAAATACCGTGCTTGGACTTGGGTACGAACTTAGTTTGGTTTTTATTACCGCTCAAGAAATAAAAAAAATAAACAAAAACTACAGAAATTTAAATAAACCAACAGATATATTAAGTTTCCCCCTCTCAAAAAAATCAGGAGAGATATTTATTTGTCCTAATGAGACTAAAAGAGAAATGATTAAGTTCAATCGAACTTATAAAAACTTTTTAACCTACTTATTTATCCACGGTCTTGTCCACCTTAAAGGCTATGATCATGGCGAAAAAATGGAAAAAATGGAAATCAAATTCAGAGGTAAGTTTGATATCTAGCTTCAATTTTCTTTTTGTTATATAATAGATGTAAATATGGCAAAAAATATTGCAGTCGGAATAGACATAGGTACATACCAAATCAAAATTTCTGTGGTTGAAGCCAAAAATGAAGATGGGAATATTTCATATAAAATAATTGGTACTGGTTTTGCTGAATCTAAAGGTCTTCGTCATGGCTATATTATTAATTCTGGTGACACTACAAACAGTCTCCGTATTGCCATTGCTCAGGCAGAAAAAACATCTGGCATTAAAATTAGAAAAGTTTTCTTATCTATCGGCGGTATTGGTGTTGGAAGTGTGGTTTCCCATGGTTCCATAATTATTCCGCGAGCTGATTCTGAAATTACAGAAATTGATGTAAAAAATGTATTATCAGTGGCAGAAAATGAAATACCAGCAAATGTATCCATTAATAAAAAGATTATTCATACTATTCCTATATCCTATAAAATTGACGGCAAAATTGTTTTAGGCAGGCCAATTGGTATGAAGGGTATAAAATTTGAGGCCAAAGTCTTATTTGTGACTTGTCTTGAACATCATTTAGATGATTTGATTAATATAGTTGAAGATTTAGGAATTGATGTAGTAAATATTATGGCCTCACCATTGGCTGGAAGTATGGTTACACTGACCAAAACTCAGAAAATTGCTGGATGTGTTCTAGCAAATATAGGTTCAGAAACGGTTTCAGTTGTTATTTTTGAAAACAATATTCCGATCTCACTTGAGGTTTTCCCGATTGGTGGAACAGATATAACAAATGATATTGCTTTGGGTTTGAAAATCCCAATTGAAGAAGCAGAGGAAATAAAAATAAACACTAAAGGAGAAAGAGACTATCCTAAAAAAAGATTAGAAGAAATAATTTTAGCTCGTCTTTCTGATATTTTTGAAATAATTGAATCACACTTAAAAAAACTTGGACGGAGTGGTCTTTTACCAGCAGGAATTATTATTACAGGTGGAACATCTGGTATCTCCACAATAGAGGATCTAGCTCGAGCTACTCTAAAACTACCCTCAAAGGTTGGCTCAATAAATTTTATTTCTGATTTGAAAAATTTGCAAACAAAAGATTCCTCTTGGTCAGTGTCATATGGTCTTTGTGTTTGGGTTTTATCAAAAGGTGAAGAAATATCTTTTGGGGCGCCAATACTGAATAACAGGCCTGGGGCAAAGGTTTTTTCTTGGTTTAAACAGTTCTTGCCTTAGCCATACATTTTTGCTACTATTAAAACAGGTTGCTTAATAATTTATTAGTTTTAATTTGCTGAAAAAAATCAGCTATATTTTTATGCCACAAATAAAACCAGACGTTGAAGCTTTTGCAAGGATTAAAGTTATCGGAATCGGTGGATCAGGCAAAAATGCTGTGAATCACATGATAAACTCTAAAGTAAAGGGGGTGGAGTTTATTGTAATAAACACTGACGCTCAAGATCTTCATAATTCCCAAGCTACAAAAAAAATACATATTGGTAAGAATCTTACCCGTGGACTTGGTACTGGGATGAATCCAGAACTTGGTAAAAGAGCAGCTGAAGAAACAAAAGAGGAAATTCAAGAAGCCCTAAAAGGTTCTGATATGGTTTTTATTGCCTACGGTGCTGGTGGCGGAACTGGTTCTGGCGCAGGACCAACCATTTCCAAAATGGCAAAAGAAATGGGTATACTAACCGTTGGTGTAATTACAAAACCTTTTTTCTTTGAAGGAATACAAAGAATGAAAATTGCTGAACAAAGCCTAGAAGAACTTAGAAATGGTGTCGATGCCCTTATCGTTATACCAAATGATAGATTACTCTCCACTATCTCAAGAGAAACAACTGCTATACAAGCCTTCGCCGTCTGTGATGATATACTAAAACAAGCCGTTGAAGGTATTTCTGATTTGATAACAATGCCTGGAATTATAAATACTGATTTTGCTGATATTCGAGCGATTATGGAAAATGCTGGATCTGCTCTTATGGGCATAGGTGTTGCTGGTGGTGAAAATAGGGCCATTGAGGCTGCTAAATCAGCTATTAGTTCCCCACTCTTAGAACTTTCAATTGCTGGTGCAAAAGGAGTGCTATTCTCAATAGCCGGTGGAGATGACCTAACAATGTTTGAGATACAGGATGCCGCCAAACTTATTACCGAGTCGATCGATCCAAATGCTAAAGTTATTTTTGGTACCGTCCAAGACAGTCGCTTAAAGAAAAATGAAGTTAAAATAACTGTTATTGCCTCAGGTTTTTCTGATATTACAAACAAAAAATCTCTTTTCCAAAATATTAATTCAAATAAAGAAGAGGAAAAAAAGAATAAATTTTTTGGAGGTTCTAGTAGTGATGATAACTCTAAAAAAGAAAATAAAAATGAGGTTCAAATAAATAAAGCGCCAACTGAGGAAAAAAAACAAGCAAAAAATGATTTTGATGATGATAGTGAATGGGGTGCCGTTCCGGCCTTCTTGAGAAGACAGAAGAAATAAGGAAAAATAGGGTGGTTTTTTTCGTGCCTCACAGACTGATATTTTCAGTAGAAAATTGAGTGGGTAGAGAAGAAAAAAACCACCCTATTTTAATATCAAATAATATAGTAAAATAAAATCATGACAAATGAAACAATTTATGATTTAGCAATTATTGGCGGTGGACCAGCAGGAGTGTCGGCTGGTGTTTATGCTGCTCGAAAAAAAATAAATACTGTTTTAATAACTGAGAATTTCCGTGGCCAAAGTGCTGTCTCGGGTGAGATTCAAAACTGGATTGGAGATATTTCTCTGTCCGGAGATATTCTTCATAAGCGTCTAGAAAAACATTTAAAACACTACTCAAAGGACATTGTAATAAAAGAAAAGGAAACAGTTAAAAATATTATTAAGAGTACTAATTCCTTTAAAATTGAAACAAATAAGGGTAAGTATGAAGCTAAGACTGTTCTAATATCGACTGGAAATATAAGAAGGAAATTAATAATAAAAGGGGCTGAGGAATTTGAGGGTAGAGGGATTACCTATTGTGCCACCTGTGATGCTCCAATGTTTGGTGGTATGGACGTAGTGGTGATTGGTGGTGGTAACAGCGCCTTTGAAGCAGTTAGCCAACTTTTAGCCTATGCTAAAAATATTACTATAATTCAAAGAAGTGAATTTAGGGCTGAACCAACCATTATGGAAAAAATACTTACTAATCCAAAGGTAAAAGCGGTGACTAATGTTGATTTACTTGAAATCAAGGGTGATAAATTTGTTAAAGCAATTATCTACAAAAATAAGAAGGGAGAGACTGTAGAACTCCCCGTCCAAGGGATATTTGTGGAAATTGGCTCCAACCCAGCAATCGATTTCATTGAGCACGGTTTAGTAAAATTAAACGAGAAAAGTGAAATAATTGTGGACCCAAAAACTCAGAAAACTAATACAGCTGGTATCTGGTCAGCTGGTGACTGTACAGATGGGCTATATCGTCAAAATAATATCGCTGTTGGTGATGCCATCAAAGCCATGGAAGATATTTATAAATTCCTAAAAAACTAATTTGTGGGCGGTGAGGGACTCGAACCCACGACATCAAGAACGTCAATCCTGCGCTCTACCAACTGAGCTAACCGCCCATTAGCAACTTTTATAATCTATCACAATTATAATTTGTATTCAAATGAAAATTGAGGAAGCGGAAGGATTTGAAACCTACAGTTTCAGTACCTATGTTTGGATTTTTTATTCATTCAGAAACTCTAAAAAATCTCAAACAGGTTTCAAATCCTCCCCGGAAGTAAAATCATTTACTTCCTATCCTCTCGCAAAATATATTCGCGAAGGCTCATTATTTTGCGGAGGAGGTGAGATTTGAACTCACGAGAGACTTTCGCCCCTGCCGGTTTTCGAAACCGGTGCCTTCAACCACTCAGCCACTCCTCCCTATTATCTAGTCTGTAAACACTAACACTTTTTTGCTTTTTTTACAAAAAATGTTATATTTAGCCTTGCCATTCTGGCCTTATCGTTCATTAGGTTTGACATGCCTTTAAAAGAGTAAAATTGAATATTATTGGCCTTATCGTCTATCGTGAGATTTGGGATAGGGACACAAATCGCAAGATCGGAGCGCGACGGCGCGAGAGGTGGTCAGAAGCAAAATTAGCAAATTTTGACTTGTGACTAGGACATTGCAATTCACTAAAATTAAAGTAGACTTGAGTTTAAAAATTAAATATTGGCCTTATCGTCTATCGGTTAGGACATTGCCTTTTCAAGGCAAGAAGCCGGGTTCGACTCCCGGTAAGGTCACCAATTAGAGCTAGCACGAGAAGGCTCATATTAAGCCAACTTTTGAGCATCAAAACCTCACCTCTTCGAGAAATAGTATGATTGGATAAATGTAAATATCACTATTCAGGGCTAACATAAGAAGTATAATTTTTGCAACATACAAACTTTGTTGATTATTATTTCTAGTAAACAAATAAACGGATTCCAAACCTTTTTTAAACATGCTATGATTAAAAATAATGACTAAACCTGAAATAATAAATATTCTAGCTGGACTTGGATATAAAACTATACATCATAAAAGATTTGGTGATTTAATTGAAATGGACGCTGAAGATGCATTCGTTTT
>JBFZBC010000004.1:0-8989 GCA_041308645.1 bacterium | reverse complement strand
ATCTCTTCCTCTCTTTAGTCAAGGAGAGGCTAGGTGAGGTTGTGTTTCTATCTTCTAGCCACCGCTCCTAACAGGTACTTCCTAGCATTGATATCCAAATCCATAAAGCCGTCCACTGACTCAATAAGTTTGGAAGAAGTGCTTTTACCAAAAGAAATTCCTTCCACTTGGCATCCCTCGTTCATCTTTAAGTATTCTACTAGTGGGACAAAGTCTCCGTCTCCAGAAACAATAACAACAGTGTCTAGTTTTGGAGCCATTTTTATGGCATCCACGGCTAGTCCTACATCCCAGTCAGCCTTTTTAGCTCCACCAGCAAAAATTTGTAAATTTTTTGTTTTGGTTTCAATACCCGCTTTTGTGAGCGCTTCAAAAAAACTTTTTTCATCACCACTTTCCGTAGTGATCACATAGGCAATCGCCCTGATTAATGAACGTCCAGCTAAAGCATCTTTGACTACTTGAGCAAAATTTACCTTTGCTCCATACAAATTCTTGGCGCAGTGATAAATATTTTGAGTATCTATAAAAATACCAACCCTTTGATCTTTGTGTTTTATTAACATTGTATTAAAAATTATTCTTTTATTAAAAATCGACCTGTTAACTATTATAGCACGTCAGGACTCTAGGGAATAAACTTGCTTTTTCGTGTCTTACGGACTGAGTTTTTTAGTAAGAAAACGAGGGAGTAGACCCGCCCGAACGTACCGTTCGGTACGGGCGGGGAAATAATTTTGAGACGACAAAATTTCTATCGTGCAAAGAAAAAGGAAGGTTTATGGACTAGAGTCCTAACTTCTTAACTAGAGAAGCATAACGCTTTGGAGCTTTCTTTTCTAAATATTTTAAATGTGTTCGGCGGTCAGCAACCATACCAAGTAAACCTCGTCTAGAATGATTATCTTTTGGGTTTTTCTTTAAATGTGAAGCTAGTTCATTAATTCTCTTGGACAAAACAGCCACCTGTACTTCTGTTGAGCCAGTATCAGTAGCATGAACTGCCACTTCTTTTATAACCTTTGCTTTCTTTGTTTTTGTAAGCATGGAAAGATACTAGCACATTTATTCCCAAAATGCAAGGGTGTTGGGTAATGTGCACACACATTTGGCACTTTTTTGGAGTATGGTTAAGAGTATATTATTCGTGGTATAATATTGTACGACATGACATTAAATGAATTAAAAAGTCAATTTTTGGAATATTTAGAGATAGAAAAAGGGCGAGCCTTAAAAACGATTGACCGATACAATCGTTACCTGACTTTTTTCTTCAAGCAAGCTAAAATTACCAACCCTAAGGATATTACCAACGAAAAGATTCGGGAGTTTAGGATTTGGTTGAACCGCCGGCCAGGAGCCAAGGCCTATCACTTATTTGGCGAGCGCGCCCGAGATGGTGGCACGATGACCAAAAAAACTCAAAACTATTATTTGATTGCTTTGCGTGTTTTTTTAAAATTCTTGGCTCGGCGAGGCGTTACTTCCCTGCCCGCCGATAATATCGAGCTAGCCAAAGTGAGTGAAAGATCTATAGATTTAATTTCACTAAAAGAATTGAATCGTTTGCTCGATGCGCCAAATCAAGAGACAGATCCAGAGCGCCGGTCACGCGACAAGGCAATTTTGGAATTACTTTTCTCTACCGGGTTGCGTGTTTCCGAACTTTGCTCACTCACCACCGATTTGGATTTAAATTTAGATGAATTTTCTATTCGCGGAAAAGGTGGCAAGGTTCGTGTTGTTTTTTTGTCAGACGAGGCTAGAAAAGCGGTCAAGGATTATTTGGCCTTACGGCGGGATTTATCCGAGGCTTTGTTTGTAACAATTGATAAAACCAGAAAAGCAAAACCAGCAGCCAAAAAAGCAGGCCAAATAATTTCTGGTAAAGCTACTGGCTTGACCGGCCGTTCTATTGAGAGAATCGTGAAGCGTTATGCCACCATCGCGGGTATCACCAAAAAAGTTACTCCGCACGTTATTCGGCACGTTTTTGCCACAGATTTACTTTCTAATGGTGCCGATATTCGCTCTGTTCAAACCATGCTTGGTCACTCTAGTATTATCACCACGCAAATCTACACCCATGTGACGGACAAGCACCTCCGTGATATTCATAAAAAGTTTCATAATAAGGGGTAATTTGTGCTACAATATTCGTATTATTAGTTTATTAATTTAATATAATTTTATGGATCAAAATCAACAAGTGCCTCCTACAAATAACGCTGGGACAAACCCTGTTCCACCCGTGCCGCCTGTCACTCCAGGTAATCAGGTCCCACCTAAAAGTTTTATGGAAACTTTAGAATATTATTTGGTGACTAAAGCGCCTCTTCAGCTTCCTGCTGATATTAAGGAAATGATTGTTAGGTTTGGACCATGGGCAAACCTTATTTTCCTTATTACTTTACTTCCTATTTTATTGGCTGTTTTGGGTTTAAACGGGATGTTTTCTGGTTTTGCATATTTTTATGTTTCAACCGGTTGGACTCTTCACTCTATTGTTTCCGTAGCTACTCTGGTTTTGGGTGCTATGGCTATTCCCGGCCTCTTTGCTAGGAAAATGAGTGGTTGGAATTTTTTGTTTTATGAAATAGTAGTATCTTTGGTTGGGGCTATCGCCTATGGAAATGTTTTTGGAGGAATACTAAGTTTTATAATCGGTGCTTACGTTTTGTTCCAGGTTAAATCTTATTATCACTAAAATCAAATTATAATTGTTATAAAAAAACCAGGATGAAGTCCTGGTTTTTTTGTGTTATTATTTGTTAATGAAAATTCTTTCCTGGAATGTAAATGGCTTGCGGGCGTTTTATAAAAAAGGAGCTTTTAATACTATTTTTGAGCAAGACCCGGATATTTTTTGCTTACAAGAAACTAAGGCTCATCCGGAACAGCTTCCTGAGGAATTAATCAAACCTACTGGATATTATGCTTATTTTGACCACTCTAAAACGCGCAAAGGCTACAGCGGTGTAGCAATTTATAGTAAAGAAAAGCCAGAAAAAGTGGAATATAGTATTGGGTCCAAGAATCATGACCAAGAAGGCCGGATGATTATTGCTTACTATAAAGATTTTGTTTTATGTAACGGTTATTTTCCTAACGGTGGTGAAGAAGCGGAGCGCTTAAAATACAAATTAGAATTTTATGAATTATTTTTAAAGTTTATTGAATCCGTTCGGAAGACCTCAGGACCTAACGGAAAAAAACGAAGCATAATTTTTTGTGGGGATGTGAATACTGCGCATAATGAAATTGATATTGCAAGACCAAAAGAAAATTCAAATCATACTGGTTTTCTTCGGATTGAGCGGGACTGGTTAGATAAAGTAATAAAAAAAGGTTACATTGATACTTTCCGTCATCTTCATCCAAAAGAAATAAAATATAGTTGGTGGGATATGAAAACTTTTGCTCGTGATCGTAATGTGGGTTGGCGCCTTGATTATTTTTTCATCTCCCCCGACCTTCTTCCTCATCTCAAACGCGCTGAGATTCTTGATAGTATGATGGGCTCAGACCACTGCCCAGTTTTGCTTGAATTAAAATAAAAAAATAAGTAATCTTGTTAATCTTTAGTCTCCAAGTGAACCATGGTTCACTTGTTATTGTGACAAAAAATTAATTACAAATAAAAAACCCGCATATTGCTATGCGGGTTGTTTTTTTAGATGGTTTTCTCCATCTGTATAGCTAACTCTAGTTAGATACTTCGTCGAGGAGCCTCTTAAGGATACTTCCCCAATCTTTACCTCGGGCGATTCCTCTGCGTTCGTACCAGGGCCGTCCGGGAATACTATCAGGATGCATCTCCCTTCCTTTTTCGGACTTCAGGAACTCTTCATCCGCGACTTGACCAGTTGCTTCGTCAATATTCAGCATCTGCACATGATTAGTACAGATAATATTGGCGACGGATTTTTTGTTGTTCCTGAAGCAGTCGAAGGCCGCCGATGCAGGGTGGGAGTGGTGATCCATGTCTGTCACCACCGCTACATTCTTGATACCAACTGTTAGAGCCAGCAGAGCAATCGTGGTTCCCAAAGGCATTTCTTGTCCCGCCAGGTGCTCACCACAACCCAAAGCTTGTTTTGAAGCCGGCACCATGAGGTCAGTCAGTACCACATCGAAGTCAGGATAGGTGGTAGCTTGTTCCAGAGCCACCCCTTCCCAGTGATAATATTTTGAATTATCAATATCTGAGGTTTTGCCTATCTCTTTATAACAAGGTGTGAAGCCTGCCATACCGGCTTCTCTAACAAGGGTTGGAAGAATTTCCTCCCTTGCTTTGTTATAGTCGGTCTTTGGAAGCAGGGCTTCCTGTGCCTCATCATAGGTTCCAACTATTGTTAGGTCGTGGCCTTTAAGTGAGAGTTCTGCTGCTTTACGGTGGGCCTGACTGTCATCAAACACTAGTATTTTCATACTTCTACTCCTTATAAGTTCCTCTTTTTTGTACCCCAGCGAAACCTCGCTAGGTATAAGCACAGTATTTCAAAGAACTTATCTTACAACATTATATACTAAATGTCTAGTATTGTGTTAAATAAATATCATTATGTAGTATAAAAATAGCTTAAAACAAGGATAATTTAGATAAATAAAGATTTTGTTCGTCAGAATTGACAAAAATATTGACGGTAGTATACTGGTGATATGAATATACTCAATCAAGATTTAGTTAAGAAACTGGAGAAGGGAGGTTTTACAGATAAGGAAGCCTTAATTTATGTTTCCCTACTTGAACTTGGTGGCGCTTTTCCCTCTAGGATTGCCGAATATGCTGGATTAAATAGATCTACCACTTATAAAATACTTTTGAATCTTTCCATTAGAGGACTTATTAATGAAATTGAGAAGAAAAATAAGATTTATTATCAAATTGAAAATCCGGAAAAAGTTTTGCGCTATTCGCAAAGCAAAATTCGTCACGCTGAAGATTCTGCAGAGGAAATTAATAAAATTTTACCTGACATTCAGGGTTTGTTTGGCTCCAGCCAGAACCGACCCAAGATTACCTATTTTGATAATGTGGAGGGCATACTTTCTATTTATACAGATATGATTACTAATCAAAAAACATATGAAATGCTGGCCTTTTCAACTGCCGGTGAACTAATTGATTTTACTCCGGAGAAATTTTTTGCGAATTTTGTTAAGACAAAAGAAAAACTGGGGATTACCACCAGAGGAATAGTTCCGGACACCGAGAAAGATCGTAAATTTAATGAAATTATTTTTAAAAATGTTGATAGAAAATTTTGGCCGGAGATTCGCTATATTTCTAAAGAAAAGTTTCCCAGTTCTTCAGAAATAACTGTTTATGGAACAAACAAGGTTTCCATTATAAATTTTGCTAAAAATAAGTTAGCGGGAATAATAATTGAAGATCAGTCAATTCATGATATGTTAAAAACCATCTTTGAACTGTCCTGGAATTCAAATGATGTTATAAAATAGAATAATATATTGTATTGATTATATCCATACTCCAGACTATTTTTAGTGTCCTTTATTTATACTTGTAAATAAATAGTTATCCACAGGTATGTCCTTTACATGTCCTTTATATAAAATTATAATAGTAGCAGACCAACACAAAAGACAAATTTACTCCTGTCATTTATGTTGAAGTAAAAATGTTCTTTATTAAAAATGATGTCTGATCAACATCACACATATCGTGAAGTCCGGTTTCCAAAATATAATATATGGACCGGCTTCAAAACCGTTCCAAATAATCTAGTTTTTATCCGACTTTTAAAAACTTTTTCTAGGAGCGGTTTTTTTGTTATTTTCCATAACCCGGTACCAATTTCACTATGGAGACTGAATATCTTACCATTTTTAAATTAAAGGTATTTAATTATTGTACCCAATGTTTCTTTCTTATTTTATCAATTTTCTTTTCCTCTTCTTTTTCCTTTGTTTCCTTACCAGACTCCCCTAGTTTTTTTAGCTCTATAGCATCGAGTTTAGCTAATTCTTTACTTCTTTTTTTAAGATATTCATCAGTATTTAAAGCTGGATTCTCAAGCATTTCCTCCAAAAGAGAGTGTAAAATATAGCCTATTTTAGGACCCGGTGCTTCTCCTGTTATTTCCATAATCTTTTTACCATCTATTTTTAGCATTCCCACAGACACAGGATCTGTCATGGCCTCCTCAACCATGGAGTGATACTTTCTCAAGCGGTAGGGGCTCTCTTTTGGCCTTCCCATGCCCATCCTATCGGCACCACGTAGGTTCATTAAATCCCAAATATTATCTCGGCCGACACTGGAAATAATTCTGCGGACAGCAGACAAAGATATTTGTTCCGTATCGGCAAAAAACATATGCCAACGGACAAGTTTGGTCACTTTGTCGATAATCTTTTTCGAAAACCTAAGTTCGGCTAAAATTTTTGCTACCATTTTTGCGCCTACTACTTCGTGGCCATAAAAGGTCCAAATATCTTGTACTTTGTCCCTTCTTCTTGTAGTAGGCTTACCAATATCATGAAATAAGGCTGCCAGTCTTAATTCTAGTGAATATTTTTTATCTGCCGCGTGTTGTAATGACCTCAAACTATGTTCATAAACATCATAAATATGAGAACGGCTTTGTTCTATACTCACCATTACTTCAATTTCAGGAGAAATAAAAGGCAAAATACCCATTTTTTCGCAAAATATAAGGCCAGCCATTGGATTATCTGACATAATTATCTTAGTAAATTCATCACGGATCCTCTCTTTTGCAATTTTTTTTAATAAAGAAACGTTATCAAGTATAGCTTTTTCAGTCTTTTTATCGATTTTGAAGCCTATTTCAGTAGCGATTCTCACCGCGCGTAATATCCTAAGACCATCTTCGTTGAAACGGTCATGAGCGTCCCCCACTGTTCTCACAATTTTATCTTGAAGATCATTATGACCATTAAAATAATCGAAATATTTTCCAGAATATTTACCTTTTATCTCTTTATTAATCTCTAAAGCTATAGCATTAATCGTAAAATCTCTTCTCTGTAAATCATCTTCAAGTTTTTTACTAAAAGTTACATGATCTGGTCTCCTATTATCAGAATATTCTGCCTCAAGTCTATACGGAGTAATTTCAATAACTTTTAATGTTTCATCTTTAGTTTCTTCATTAACAATTCCAACTGTTCCATAGTTATTTTCATAAAAAGTATCTTCGAATAATGAAATGATTTCCTCCGGAACAGCATTTGTTGTAATATCCCAATCCTTCGGTTTCCTATTTAAAAGAATATCACGAACGCATCCACCGATTAGGTAGGCTTCAAAACCTTTATTTTTTAAGGTCTTTACGACATTAGCCACTTCAGTGGGAATATCTAGTTTTTTTGTTTCGTACTTATTTAGAGCCATATTTTTGATGTGTAGGAATCTCGATGATCTACCCCATTAGAACTCGGTCACGAATATTTTACTCGCCGTCGCTCATAAAATTTCTCGACCCCGGTTCGTGATTCGGTCTGCTGACCTCATAACGCTCCGCCGTTCTCGTCCTAAAAAATTTTCAATTTTTTGCGCCCCCAGTAGGACTCGAACCCACAATAACGGTTCCGAAGACCGTTGTGATATCCATTTCACCATGGGAGCAATTATACCAAGGTTAATAAACGATTCGGAGTGCGGGCAGGGAGAATCGGACTCCCGTCTGATCCTTGGCAAGGACCTGTTCTACCACTAAACCATGCCCGCAACCTAGACATCATAACCGAAAATCATTTTTTTTACAAATATAAATTTAAAATGGTATACTTAAGTAGAAATTTTTTACGGACAAGAAAATTTATATTCAATTTTGTAAAAAATTTTAAAAGACAAATTGTGACACATTTTATAGGTTTTGTTTATCATTTTGGGTAAAAAAGTCTTGTTTTATAAACCTAAAATAGAACTCAAACTGTGGATAACTATGTGCATATGTTAATAAAAGACGTCTTTTAAAAAAGAGCAAAAAATGGCACTTTTTATTTAAAATTAGAGTCTGTTATAAATTATGGCTAAGATTAAGGAGAATTTTAATAGACAAAATCAAAAGACACACATTTTGTCCAATAAAGTATATGTTACGTTTCACGTGAAACGAGAAGTCCTATAAGAATGATGTTTCAGATGAAACGTTTCAAAAAAAGTAGAAATATTCAAAAAATATGACAGAAATAGACAAAAACAGGAAGACGGTTGACGCTTATGATAAAAATCCACAATATTATGCTGAAAAATTTGATAGCTATGGAATTAGGTTTGAGGATGTCGATAGAGTCTTAAAATTAAATGAATCCGGATCAAATAAGGTTTTGGAGATTGGTTGTGGAAGCGGAAGAGATGCTGAATATATTATTTCTAAGGTAGGAATTGATAATTATGTGGGTATTGATGCTTCAGCGGGACTAATTGATTTAGCAAGGAAGAAAAATCCTAAAGGGAAGTTTCATGTGAAAGATATGCGAAATGTTTCTCTGGCCGTGCAGGCATATGAAACTGAAATATGGGGTGTTATTTTTAGTTTTGCTTCATTGTTACACGTGAACCGTGATGAGTTAGCAGAAATAGTCGAAAAGTGTCATAAATGGCTTAAAATAGGGGGAATTTTGTTTATTTTTACTAAATATGGAGAATATAAGGAGGAAAAAATTACGAATCTTGGTGATGAAAAGTATTATTATTCTTATAAACCGGAGGATATAGAAAAACTGTGTCCATACAAGTTTTTTGTGGTTTATAAGAATATTCAGGATATAAAAGGGCAACCATGGTTTGAAATGGCTTTGAGAAGGATAGAAGAGTAGCGAGGTTGTTCATTTCCGGAGCACGGATATTTTTTTGCTAAAAAATTCCTCGTGCTCGCGCCAGCCGCGCTCCCAAGTCTCCTGAAACGAACAACCTTGCCACCCTTAATACAAAAGTTACACACTTGTCCCGTTAGAAATTTAAACGGATATAAGAATTTACTAATACTATGTT
>JBFZBC010000003.1:0-17632 GCA_041308645.1 bacterium | reverse complement strand
TTCCTGGCTCTTGCTTTAACTGATGTTTTTGCCATGTGAAATTAATCCTTTTTTTAAACAAAAAGCTCATATGAGCTTGGTCCGTGTATATTAGCAAAAGAGCGTATAAAAGTCAACACTATAATGCAATATCCCTATAAAAGAGCCTCTCCCACCTTATATTGCTCGCCAGCGCCCATGGTGATGAGAACATCATTAGGGCCGAGGGAGGATTTTAAATAAGTGATTATAGAATCGAAATCAGGAAAAGAAAGCACCGGATAGCTCTCGGAATGATTAGTCCGCGTTAAATGGAGAGAGCTATCCTGTGCTTTCTTTTTGATCTCCTCAGCCAATATCTCAGATGAGATGGTTGGATCAAATACTTCCCGCGCTGGGAAAATTGGGGCTAAAATCACTTCATCTGCATCAGCAAATGCCCCGGCAAATTCATTTAATAAAAGTTTTGTGCGAGAAAAAAGATGCGGTTGAAAAACCACCACAATTCTCTTTCCGGACTGCCCGCTTTTTTCTATGCGTGGAAACATTTCTCTCGCCCCCTGCAAGGCGGACTTAACCTTTTGTGGATTATGAGCATAATCTTCATAAATCAAAGTTCCTTTTTTTGTCTGACCTTTATATTCAAAACGTCGCCACACCCCGCCAAACTCGGCTAAAGTTTCTAAAGCCTTAGCTTTTTTTATTTTTAAAATATCAGCCACCGCCAGAGTGGTGGCCGCATTTTTTCGATTATGATCCCCCGGAACTTTTAATCTTAGATCCGGATCATAAAATTTATTTCTATCAATAATTTGGCATTTTAAGTTTACAATTGCCTTGGCCATTTTTTCATCATTTGGATCACAAACAACAAAACCATCAGCTGGTACCTTTTCCGCAAATTCTCTAAAACCTGCAATCACGCCATTTAAATCATTATAATAATCTAAATGATCAGCATCAATATTATTTATTATAACAATCTGCGGTTCAATATTTAAAAATGATCTTTCATATTCACAAGCCTCAATAATAAAATATTTACTCTGACCAAAAATATAATTTGTCATATTGCCATTTTTATCTTTCATCAGTGACCCCACAATCACGGTTGGATCAAGCCCGGCGTCAATCATAATTTGAGCGAGCATCGCCGTCACGGTGGTTTTGCCATGAGTACCAGAAACAGCAATAGTGTATTTAGAAGCAGAAATCTGAGTTAAAGTTTCAGCATAAGTCATCATTTTTACCGCTCGGCTTTTGGCTTCAATAAATTCTGGATTATCTCCTTTAATTGCCACCGTATAAATAATTAAATCAATAGGAATACCCGCCTGGATGACACAGTCGGACAGGTTTTCAGCTTTTTGACCGATAAAAATTGTAGCGCCTAATTTTTCCAAGACGTCAGTTATTTCAGTTTGGGAACTATCCGAACCAGAAACAATTTTACCTTGAGACAAAAGCATCCGCGCAATGGCCGAAATACCTATCCCCCCAATCCCAATGAAATAAATATTTTTAGCTTGCTTCAAAATATTACTTGGCATATTATTTCAAGCCCTTAACTATTTTATTAAACCTATCACCACGATCAAACTCATTTTTAAACATTCCAAAAGAAGCAAAAGCAGGTGAGAAAAGTAAGATATCACCCTTCTGACAAAAACCCAGAGCTATACTAATTGCATCTTTTAAACTATCAGATTTTATAAAATGTAGAGATTCTAATTTAGTAGAACCAGTACCCGCTAGTAAAATTACCTTTTTACAATACTTTGGAATTTCTTTTAATAGACCAGTCATATCCAGACCTTTATCTGCTCCGCCCAAAATAAGCACTATTCTCTTTTGCTTATTTTGTCCCGAGCTTGAGCGAGGGATACTTTTTTTCGACGAAGAACTAAGCGCTCTCAAAGCCACAGTAGTAGCATCTGGTGTAGTAGCAGTGGTGTCATTGTAAATTTTTATTCCCTTATATTCACGAATAAATTCCTGCCGACCCTCTACCCCACCAAAGTTTTCAACCACGTTTTTAATAATTTTATCATCCACACCAAAAATTCTAGCCACTTCCCTAGCCCTCAAAATATGCTTCAGATTATGCTCCCCTTTTATTTTTAGCTTCCAATTATCCAACTCGTCGACATACGACGTTGACGGCTTAATCAAAACAATATTACTCTTGATTTCACCCATATATCTTTCATTAATTACTTTTTTTATATCTTTATCCAAAATTAAATAATCACTTTCAGTCTGGTTTGCAAAAATCTGCGCCTTATCCATAAAATATTTTTGCATGACTTCTTCCTCAGACCGACTGCCTTTTGAATAAAAATTGAAATGATCAGGCATAAAATTTGTAAAAACTGATATATGCGGGCTTTTTTTAACCTCTCCAATTCCGTGTAGACACCAAGAATCAAGTTCAAGGACAACAATATCCCCGGCCTTCACCTTATCAAGCAAGGCCAATGTGGACATACCCTTCACATTACCAGCTAAATGAACCTTACTACCGAAAGCTTTTTTTAAAATTTGATAAATCAAATGCGTAGCAGTCGTCTTGCCACGCGTACCGGTAATACCGACAATTTTTACATCTTGGGCATAAGCCATGAATAACGATTCACTTTCATGGATTGGAATATTATTTTTCTTTGCTTCTAAAAGATACGTCGAATCTACTGGCACATTACCAGGCTGTAAAATAAAATCGGCGTTTTTAAAATCCTCCAGTTGATGTCCCCCTAGGTGCAGGACAAAACTTCCTGTTCCGCGTAGCTTTAGCAAAATGGAATTTAATTTTTTCACTGAGGATTCCAATTCTTCCTCTGTCTTCATATCCGTAATTATCAGCTTTGCTCCGCATTTCAAAAGATAAATAGCGTCATTCAGCGCCCCGCCCAAAAGGCCGAGTCCCATTATCACCACCTTCTTATCTTTAAAATATTCTTTATAATTTTGCATAATTTTAATTTTATGTGCCGCGGGGGAGACTTGAACTCCCAAACCCTTGCGGGAACTACGACCTGAACGTAGCGCGTCTGCCAATTTCGCCACCACGGCATATCTAATAGGGTGAACGTATACGTCTACCAATTCCGCCACGCGCCCAATTTTTAATAGGATAGCATAAAAATTAAATTTTGTGCGCGCACTAGGAAATCTGTCATTACATGACCAGTATCCCAATTGGATTTTTTGTTTATTAAAAAATTCCAAAAAATACTCAATCGGGCTTCGACTCCTAGACGTAAGTACCCCGTACTTACTTGCGCGCACTAAAATAGCTTATTTATTTTAGTGCGCGCACTAGGAATCGAACCTAGGACCTAACGAGTATCAGTCGTTTGCTCTACCAGCTGAGCTATGCGCGCAATTTTTAAGAAGCGTAGCGACTATAAAAATTGCGCGTCCCGAAGAAAGTAATCTTCTGTGGGGCCAGCAATCCTATGTCGCAACTCACAAAATATAACAAAAAATACATAAAATTACAAATAAAATTTAATAAAAAGAGCGCCCCGGTAATTTGATAATTAGGGGCGCTCAGCGATGGGTGTATTTAGGGCAAAAGAAATTCGCACCCATCATAACGTCCGGAGAGAGCTTCTTTTATCTTGGCCTGGTCGGTAATGATACCTTCCTTGGTTTCGATCTTCACAATCTCTCCTGTGGAAACTGACCGATAAATATTGATTGCTGGCGGTAACGTGATCATCGCAACCAACAAAACAAGAAAAAATATTCCGAAGAAAAATTTTTCACAACTCCTCAAGAATAGCCCAACAGCGGAATTTTTCTGATTTTTCATATCCAATCCTTCCTGCCTCTATTGAGGCAAATAATCATATAAAAGAACTTATCTATACATTACAAGTATAGCATATTACATATTAAAAGTCAAGTATAAAATAAGGTAGCCCTCCCAAATTGGCGGGTAAACAAAAAACGCCTTATTTAATGGCGTTTTTTGCGTTATTATTCTTTCTTTTGTTCCGTTCTTCAACTTGGCAAAATATTTCTATTAAGCCAGCCAATATATCTCGTCTTTCCGAGAAGGTCAGCCTGTTACATGTTCAGACAAACACTTAAATGCTCAATTGCCCGTCCGAATGGATTCATCCGGGCGGAAGGCATTTAAAATCGACTCAATAAGTCAGTGTAAAATACTCACATAAATCACACCAACGTTGTTCAATTTGAAAAATTCCACGAACAGCTTCCGCTACCCGTGCCTTGTTACGACTTACTCCCTGTTATTGAATTTACCGTAGGCCGTATAAATACAGACTTCGGGTATCCCCAATTCCCTTGAGTTGACGGGCGGTATTTGATGTTTTATAATATTACTATTATAATTCTCTTCAACACGGGGCAAGCGGTTTTCCCGCACCCTCGCGTTTTTCAAAGGTTACTTATTCGATTTTTTATCGAATTCACTTACCTTGCCGTAGTAAGTTTTAGCTTTCTTCCCTAGAGCCCGAAGCTCGTCGCGAAGTTTTACAATTTTGTTAAATCCCTCGTCACACAAATGTTCTTTGGCGCAAACCATCAAAACTATTTGTTTGAAAAGTAGATAAGATTTTTTCTTTTTAGCGATTAAAGGATTCCGGTCAAGAAAAGGAAATAAATATTCTTTCAGGTCCCAAATGCTGGTAATTTTATACTTTGCATGTGGATACCATCCATATCGCTCATATGAGCAATCATATATTCTTCCAATTCCAATCGTCACAAGTATGCGTTCTAAGATTTCCTGATCATCCTTACGTAATTCTATTTCAAATTCTGGACGAACTTCAAAACCTCGGCGCAATGTCTTGTGTTTCCCTATACTAATTGAAAAAGATCCTTCTCCATCAATAAATCCTGAGACATATTGAGGATGTAACTTTTTCCTTTGAATTTGTTCCTTCCCAATAGGAAGTTGTAGCTTGGGATTAAACCGAGCATCTTCACTTTTGGTACTACGAACTCTGCTGACTTCTATCATTCCATAAGTATACATTACTATATACAATACCTCAAGGGAAACTACCCACGAGGAAAACGACAGACCTCCCACGGTAACCGAATACACTATTTTCTTTCATCTCGATGCCACGATACGTATAAGAGTTTTTGAAACACAGTAGGTTTCTCCATGTACTCGCAGGATAACCTCTCTTATGCGCCATAACTGGCATTCAAGCTAAAAAATATTACTTTACCCCTTCATCTATAGTCCTCGCGGACAGTAGACTGGTATTTCATTTCAAGACACTGTGAATTGTCTTGGTTGGATTTGCACCAACTTGCGTACTCGATCGCATGGCGACCCGAGTACAAGACTTGAGAACGTATTCACCACAGTATAGCTGACCTGTGATTACTAGCGAATCCAGCTTCAAGAGGTCGAGTTGCAGACCTCTATCCGAACTTAGGCCACTTTTAGTCGATTTGCTCCACCTTTCGGTATTGCGTCGCTCTGTAGTGCGCCATTGTATCACGTGTGTAGCCCAGGGTATCAAAGGGACATGCTGACCTGGCGTCATCCTCGCCTTCCTCCCTCGATTGAATTCACGAAACACTAGCTTGTAGCTAGTTAGCTTTTTAGCTTCTTAGGTTCTTCCTAACAAGCTACGAGCTAATCAGCTAATAAGCTGGCTTCACGTGCTCAATCGAGGGCAGTCTCGCCTGACATTTAAAACAGGCAACGAGGGTTGCGTTCGTTACCCCACTTAAGGGAACAATTCAAACCACGAACTGACGACGGCCATGCATCACCTGTCTAATTGTCCTTGCGGACGACAAAAGTTTCCAAATGTCTTCAACTAGATTTCTAACCCTGGTAAGGTTCTTCGTTTGTCATCGAATTAAACCACATGATCCTCCGCTTGTGCAAGTCCCCGTCTATTCCTTTGAGTTTTAGCCTTGCGGCCGTACTACCCAGGCGCTTCTCTTAACGCGTTAGCTGTGGCTCTCAGAGGGTCGATACTCCGAAAACCTAGAGAAGATCGTTTAGGGCGTGGACTACTGGGGTATCTAATCCCATTCGCTACCCACGCTTTCGTGTTTCAGCGTCAGGAGTGCTCCAGTTAACTGCCTTCGCATTTGGTGTTCCCCATAATATCAACGCATTTCACCGCTACACTATGAGTTCCGTTAACCTCTCGCATCCTCTAGTCTGACCGTTTCCCCTGCCGACCCCCGGTTGAGCCGAAGAATTTGACAAAAGACTAATCAGACCGCCTGCACACCCTTTACGCCCAATGATTCCGGATAACGCTCGAGGCACTCGTATTACCGCTGCTGCTGGCACGAGTTTAGCAACCTCTTATTCTTAGACTGATCAATAAACTTTCTAGTCTACAAAAGCAGTTTACATACCGAAGCACTTCATCCTGCACGCGGCGTCGCTCGATCAGGCTTTCGCCCATTGTCGAATATTCTCGACTGCAGCCACCCGTAGGTGTATGGACCGTATCTCAGTTCCATCGATGGGGAACAGGCTCTCACCCCCCCTAGGCGTCATTGCCTTGGTAAGCCATTACCTTACCAACTAGCTGATACCGAGCAGGCCGATCTCAAAGCGATAAATCTTTACCCTTGCGGGACCATCAAGTATTACCTAATCTTTCGACTAGCTATTCCTGACTCTGAGGTTCGTACCTACTTATTACTATCTCGTCTGCCGGTTGTCTTGCGACCCCCTTGACTTGCATGCCCTATCCACGCCGCCAGCGTTCATCCTGAGCTAGGATCAAACTCTAAATAAAAAATTAAATTTTAATTTAGTTTTTAATTCGAACGGAACAAAAGAAAAAATAATATTTTCTTTTATATAATTCGTTTCTTGTTCCTAGCTCCTTACCCGGTCAAATTTTGTTGCTTTTATTTGACGGGGTTAAATCATTTTTTTTACAAAGTTATGTGTTATTTTGACTTGCACGTATCATTTTACCAAAGCACAAAGTGTGCTAAATAAACTATACGTTCTCATCTAACTCCAAACATATCGATATTTGGGCTAGATATTTTCAAACTGTGTCAATGAACTTTTCCTGTCTAAAAATCACCTATCAGGTGAAATCAAACAGTGAAGTCCATTATACTCAGGAGAAATCCAAAGTCAAGTAATAAAATAGTCTTATTTTACTTGCTACATTATCATTAACCACCCTCAGCAATATAATTTTTGGAGCACATATAATTTTCTACTGAAAATTTGCTCAGTCTCGCCTACCCGGCTGCGAAGCCTCCAAAATCATATTACTATGAGTGGTCTATATTTTAACCGCTTCAATCATCATAAAAAGAGGAATTTCTTTACGAGCTTTGTCCTCGGCTTTTTGGCGAGGACCAGTTTCGCTTTTTTTATTAGAATTCCATTCCTCTAAACGTCCGACCAAAAAACCATTTTTATTTAAGACCTTGAAATACACTTGAAGTGAACGATGAAAAGAAATAGTTATAAGCCGACGGGGAGAACTCTCAGAATGATTAGTCTGCGTTAAATGAAGAGAGTTGCTCCCTGTCTGCGTCATACCAGGGGCCATATCAATCTCTGTTTGTGATTCAGATAAATATTCATCAACACGGCGGTATTGCACTTTATCTTTTTCTGAAAAACCCCAAGCCGTATGCTTTGGATTTCTAAAAGCTGGATGATTTAACACCAAAAATAATTTTCCACCCACCTTCAAAGCCCGGGAGGCTTCTGCCAATACCCCATTTAAATTTTGAATATTCTGTATTGCTAAAACAATAAGGGCTTTATCAAAACCCTGCCCCGCGGAGCCTTGGCGAAGTGGGGTTATCTCCTTGGTGAAATCATCAGCAAAAGCAACTAGGTACCTCTCCCCCTTCCCTGCTTTTTCTTGAGCAAATTTAATCAGTTCGGCTGAAATATCCACTCCAGTTACCTCTGCTCCTTTCTCCACCAAAGCTCGTGAAAAAAATCCCTGCCCACAAGCAATGTCCAGCACTTTATCCCCTTTCTTAATATCCATTAGTCTTAATAGGTTTGGTAAAATCACCTCCTTTTGATAAGTCCCCTCCATTTGTAATAAGGAATCATACCACCCCGCCACCTTCCCCCACGATGTGTCGTTTTTCATATTTTTATCTTAACGAAAGTAAACAAAAAAAATTATTTCTTAGCTAACTCTCTTTTACTCTGCAATTTCTCAATGGTTACTAGTAGAGCGGAAGCGATAAAGATGGAAGAGTAAGTACCGATACCGACACCAATAATCAAAGCCAGAGAAAAATGCTTGGTGGCTTCTGGACCTAGGAAATAAAGAACAAAGAGAGCTAAAATGGTGGTCATGGAAGTATTGATGGAACGGACAAAAGTTTGGGACACACTCTCCCCCACAATAGTCTCAAAAGTTTTCTTATCATTATTTTTATGGGAAATGCTCAGGTTTTCACGAATTCTGTCATACACCACAATAGTGTCGTGAATAGAAAAACCGAGAATCACCAGAAGGGCGGTAACGAACAATGTATCCACTTCATAGCCTTTAAAATGACCGAGAATGGAAAATACTCCAGTAGGAATAATCACATCATGAGCTAAGGCTACAATAGACATCAGACCGTATTTCCAAGAAGAAATTGGTTTAGAAACCTTTCGAAAAACAAAAGTAATAAAAAGGACGATACAAAGAATAACCAAAATAACAGAAATGAGAGCTTTCTGTCCAGCTTCTTTACCTATTAAGGGACCAATGGAATTAACCTTCTTTAATTCAGTTTTAAACGCGCCATTATTAGAAAAAGCACCCTCAATCATTTGCCTCTCCTTATCAGATACTAATCTAGATTTAAGAGAATAATCTGTATCACCAACTGACTGCAAAACATAGTTACCAAGAGAAATTTCTGTGGCTAAAGTGGAAATATTATTCTTAATTACTTCAATATCTGGCTTTATATCTACATAACGAATTTCAATAGCTGATCCACCCTTAAAATCAATACCCAATTCCAACTTCCAAACAAAAAGAGAAACTATAGAAATAACAATCAACACAATTGATAAGATGTAAAAAAATTTTCTATTTTTTATAATAAACATATATTTTATTTATTTGCGCCAGTACCAAACAAGAAGCGCATTATTTTACCAGCACTATCATGCTTGATAGCTAAAAGTAAAGTTCGAGAAGCGGTAATGGCGGTAAACATTGAAACAAAAACACCTAGACCAAACACAAAAGCGAAACCCTTAACCATTGGTGTACTGGAAAAATAATAAAGAATAATAGCGGTAATAATACTTGAGGTATTACTATCACGAATAGATAACCATGCCCTAGCAAAACCTTCCTCGATAGCATCACCAAGTTCTCGACCACGAGCCAACTCCTCTTTCATTCTTTCAAAAATCAAAATATTAGCATCCACCGCCATACCAAGAGAAAGGATAAAACCAGCGATACCGGCGGCGGTCAGGGTTACGGGAATTAATTTAAATAAAGCCAAGTTTATAGCGACATAAATTGAAAGTGAAATAACTGCTAACAAACCTGGTAATCTGTACCAAAGGACAAGGAAAAGGGCGATAACAATAAAAGCCCATAAACCTGCGTGCATACTAGCCTTTACCGCCTCGGTCCCCAGTGAAGCCCCAACACTCTGTGTAGAAATAAGTTCAATCGGAATTGGTAAAGCACCAAGATTCAAATTACTCACTAAATCCTTAGCTTCCTTCAAACCAGCTGAACCTATAAAACCACCCGAAATAGACGCCTTACCACCAGTAATTTCCTCTCTAATCACTGGCATTGACTTCACATCACCATCTAAAAAGATAGCTAAACGTCTACCAACATTTTCTTTAGTTATTTTAGCAAATAAATCTGAACCTTCACTATTAAACTGTAGGGCAACATTTGGCTCACCAGTATTTTGATTAAATTCCAAAGTTGCCTTTGTTAATAAGGCTCCAGTCAGTCCAGTAGATTCAAAACTATCACCAGTCACCGATTCTGTACTGGTAGAATTTTCTAACTCCTTCTTTAAAAATTTAAAATCTAGGACATAAGTCTTTCCCACCTGAGCAATAGCACCCGCAATATCTGTCTGCCCAGGTAAATCTATGATTAATTGTTCTGAGGTATTACCACCAATTATTCCAACTCTTTCTATTTGAATTATTGGTTCAGATACACCAAAAACATTTACTCTTTTTTCAATCAAATCTTTAAGAGAATTCATCTTACCAGAAATATCTACTGAGGATATACCACTAGTATCTGCCTGATAAACCAACTCAATACCACCATTTAAATCCAAACCAAGTTTAAATTTCTTACTGGAATCAACCTTATTAGTAGAATAAACAAAATAACCGATCAAGCTCGCAATCAAAAGTAATATCACCGCCCAGAATCTTCTTTTAAACATGATGCTTATTATAGCTATTTATTTTATCTTTGCAACTTTACTTTCCCGTCCTAGACAACAACGCCTTTATAGTTTTAAGGGCGATTTTAAAATCAAGCATAATAGAACGATTCTTTACATAATACAAATCATAAGAAAGCTTATTTTTTGTCTCTTCCACATTTGCACCTTGATGTGGATGATTCTCATGATACAGCTGGGCCCAACCAGACAAACCTGGTGGAATCAAGTGACGAACATTATAATAAGGTACTTCTTGTTCATAGATTTTTGCTAAAGTTGGTAATTCTGGCCGAGGACCAATAAGAGATAAGTCCCCTTTCAACACATTCCATAATTGTGGCAATTCATCCAAACGACTTTTTCTTAAAAAAGCACCCACCTTTGTTATTTTGTTTATTTGTCGAAGATCCTGAGTATTATCGAAGGACTCGTTATCATTAAAACTCATTGTCCTAAATTTTTTAAACCTAATGAACTTATTGTTTTTTCCGATTCGATCTTGAATAATAAAAATTGAACCACCATCATCTAATTTAATGGCTAAATAAATAAAAGGATAAAATAATAAAGACATAATACCAAAAATCAAAGAAATAAAAACATCAACTAACCTTTTAAAAGCGTCGTAAGTAATACTAGTAGATAAAGAAACATTTTGTAAAAACCAGCTATAACCAACAGAGGATAATGGAACTTGATCAAAAATATCCTCATAAAGACTACTTATATCTACAAAACGAACCTTAGAAAAAAGTAAATTATAAAAACGTGGTAAATCTTTTTTCAAAACATCATTTTCTAAATCAATCACCACTACCGAAATATTTAAATGGCTTATTTTTTCTATAATATCTTTTTGAAAATTAATTTCCTTTATCTTGTCTAAATCAAAAGATGAAACAAATTCTAAACCATAACGAGGATTATTATTTACTTCCTGTAATAATGAATCTATTTCTACTCTACGGCCAAAAATTATAGCTTTTTCTCTTGCTTTTAAACCAAAAAGATTATGACCATAGGTACGCCAAATGAAGATTAAGAGCGATGAAATAATAATATAGAAAAATAAAATAACCTTTGGTGTAATACCAAAATATGGAATAAAATAAAAGAAGACAACCGCAAAAAAACTATTTAAAAGCTGTGTATTAAAGACCCGAAAGGGTAAGCGACTTTTAAAAAGAATAGTATGCTTTTCATACAGCCCAGCGATAAAGAAGATAAGTGACCAAATTATAAATAAAATACTAAATGGTAATAGGTGATCAAAAAAGGTAAAACTTGAAGGTATTTCTCCAAGCCTAATAGTTAGGGTGAGCCATAAGGCTACAATAAAAATTACTATATCTCCAATAAATAGTATCAACGGTTCTTTATTATTCACTACTTTCATAATTATAGAAGTATACCCCTTTTTATATATTCTTCAACTACTAAAAATTTAATAATAATGCTATAATCAAATCATAAATGATTGATAGGAAAAAAATACTTTATTGTATTACTAAAGGAAATTGGGGTGGGGCCCAGCGCTATGTCTATGATCTAGCTACTTCCCTACCAAAAGATTTATATGAGGTCAGTGTTTTAATAGGAGCTGACGGCCAATTGATAAATAAATTACAAACAAGAGGAATTAAAACTATTTTATTAGGAAATCTTTCGAGAGACATCCATATTTTTCAAGACCTTATTGCTTTCTTTAAACTTTTAAAAATCTTCCAAAAAGAAAAGCCAGACATTGTGCACCTAAACAGCTCCAAAATGGGTTTCCTGGGTGCCCTAGCCGCCAGATTTGTTGGTATCCCTAAAATTATTTTTACCGGACATGGTTGGGCCTTTAATGAAGGGAGGAGTCAGATACAAAAAAAATTTATATATTTTTTACATTTGATAACAGTCACTCTCGCGCACAAAACAATTGCTGTTTCTGAACAAACAAAAAACCAGATCAAAAACAAACATAATGATAGTAAAATAATTGTAATAAGAAATTGCATAGACAAAATTGATTTTATAGACAAAGAAAAAGCTAGAGAAATTATTCTTAAAAAAATGCCCCCAGACTTAGATCTGAAAAAAAGATTCTGGCTTGGCACAATCTCTGAGTTACATAAAAATAAAGGTTTAAAATATATTATTGAGGCTATACATGAACTAGAGGCAGAAAGTGACGATCCCTCTACCTTACCTATTCTAATCATAATCGGAGACGGAGAAATCAGAGAAAAACTCCAAGAAAGAATAGACAGATATGATTTACAAAATACTGTATTCCTTGTTGGTCGGATTGATGATGCTCAAAAATACTTAAAAGCCTTTGATATTTTTACTCTTACCTCTATTACTGAGGCACTACCTTATGCCCTACTTGAAGCTGGCCAGGCTGGACTACCAATAATTGCCACTAACGTGGGTGGTATTCCAGAAATAATAGATGATATGAAAAATGGTATTTTAGTTCGCCCTAAAGAACCAGAGGAAATACAAAAAATAATAACTTTCCTTCTAAAAAACCCAGAAAAAATGACTCTTCTAGGGAAAAATATACAGGAAAAGGTACTGCTTGAATTCAATAAAGAAATTATGTTCAAAAAAACATTAATGATGTATAATTAGGAAATAATAATTTTAATAATTAATTTATCCATTAAAGAATAAAAATATGAACATAAAATTTAATGAAAATAAACCAGTAGATTATAATTATCAGCCAGCAAAAGGAGGTATCTCTAATTTGATCATAAAGATGGGTTTAACCAAAGATGAAAAAGGTTCTCAAAAAGTGATGATAGCTATCATTGTTCTTTGTTTTACTTTATCTCTTTACTTTTTTGCTAAAGCCCTAGGTTTAATTTGATAGAATAATGAATATATCAAAAATAAAATTAAATAAGGGTTTTACGCTCATAGAACTTCTCGTAGTTATCTCTATCATTGGCTTACTCTCCTCTATTGTCTTAGCTGGTTTGCAAGATGCGAGAGCAAAAGCCAGAGATTCAGCTCGAATTAGATCAATGATTGAAACAAGAACAGCATTACAAATGTATTTTAGTGATAAAGGATATTACCCACAAATGAATGTTACTGCTCCTAGTGGATATTTAGATGTTAATTCACAATTATGGAAAAATGGTAATGGGTACGGTTTAGTAAATCTAGGTTATATTAAAGATATACATCCAGAAATTAGATATTTTACCGGTAGAAGTAATTCACTAACAACATACTGTACAACAAATACTTCTACTACCTACAAATGTACTCTAGCTAGAATCACAGTTAAATTAGAGAGGGGAAATAATGTCTTAATCTCTGATAGAGACTATAACTACGATAGTACATCAATCTATTTACCAGATGGTCTCAGTGACAACTTAGGTTGTACACCAAAAAGTGGTATAACGGCGACTAATGATCTTTGCTTTGATATTGAATTAAAATAATTTCTAATTTATATCCCCAAAAATTCATTCTTCATCATCTCCTTGTGAGCAATCCGGCGATAACGACGCATACCCATAAGAATTCCTAAACCTATAAAAGAGGTTAGTAAATTTGTTCCTCCATAAGACATAAAAGGAAATGTGATACCGGTCACGGGCATTATACCTATATTCATTCCAACATTAATCAAAAAATGACTAACAAACATAATCGCCAAACCACAACCAAATAAAATATCAAAGTTTGTTGCTCCATAATAAGCAGTCCGTACAACTCGCCAGAGTAAGACTCCAAACAAAATAAAAAGAAAGATCACACCTAAAAATCCCCACTCCTCGGCATAAGCGGCAAAAATAAAATCTGTCTGATATTCAGGTAAGAAACTTAACTTACTTTGAGTACCATAACCCACCCCTTTACCGGTCAAAAGTCCAGAACCAACCGCAATCGTGGACTGATAGGCGCTATAACCAGTTCCTTGGATGTCGGCCAATGGATGAATAAAGTTTATAATCCGGCTCTTTTGATAATCTTGGAGAACAAAACCCCAAAGAATCCCGAAAGCCAGTGATCCAAATAAAAAGACGGCCAATAAATGCTTCTTAGAAATACCGGAGAGTAATATCAAGCCCAGCCAAATAAGAAAAATAATTAATGCCGAACCAAAATCTGGTTGAAGAAAGACCAAGATAAAAACCACAAAAACGTAAAAACCAGACACAAAGATGTGACGAACATTAGCAATTTCTATATGGCGTTTGGAAAAATATTTTGCCAATAAAATAATGATAATAAGCTTGATAAAGTCAGCTGGCTGAAAAGAAATAGCTCCAAAATTAAACCAGCTTTGTGCTCCTTTTGCTACATACCCAAAAATAAACAAGGAGAGTAACAACAAAACAGAAATAGAAAAAATAGTTATAACCACTCCAGTTCTTTTTAAAAAACGGTAATCAAAAAGACTTAATATAAAAAAAACAAAGATAGAGACGATAATCCAAATAATTTGCTTTGTAAAATAATCACCTTCCGCTCCAAAAGAACTCATTGTTAATAAACCAGCGCAAGCTATTAAGATAGCCGAAAAAAATAAAATCCAGTCTATATCAAATAATTTTCGGAAAAAAACTTCCATACTTTATTTCAGAACTCTAAGGATAATCTCAGTTCTAGAAGAAACATCACCAAACGGTTTAGGCCAATTAAAATTAATATCCTTAGATTCTTTACCTTCTATCAAATCAATAACGGTTCTTGAAAAAGCTATAGTATTATCTTCATTGTTGTAAATAATACCAACCGCTTCAAGATTCCTAACTCTATTTATACTGGTATTAGTTAAAGTGGCAGTCAGCCGTGGTGAAGTGCCTTCTCTTGATATGACAGATTGAGAAACGGATATACCAGTGCTTAAGCTCATTTGTTTTGTCCAAACGGCCTGAGATCTAAAAGAAAATTCCACTCGGTTTGGAATGTGATTTCCAGTCAGTAATTCTGGCTCAAAAACAGCTATCACCCTGTTGGCTGGAGCAAAAGTGGTTCCAAATCTTTCTCTTAAAAGCACCCCTTCTTTATCATAAAGTTTGAAAACATAATCTAAATTATCCACACCAGCATTAGTATTTGGATTTACTATATAAGCAAGAACGTTGTACACACCGTCAGACACTTTCGAAAATCTAGACCATAATATATTTAAAGAAGAATATTGTGAATTACATAGTAAGTCACAAACACCACCACAGTCTATCCCTAATTCATCCTGATTTTTTTTACCATCAAAACAGGTCGGGGGTTTATAAAAATAAGCCACAAAAACCCACACCGCTATGATTATAAAAATAATAGCAATAGTTCCTAAATATATAAATTTTCTCTTTTGTGCCCAGGACATAACGTATAGTATAACAGAAAAATAGAAAACAAAAAAACACCATTACTGGTGTTTGTAAAAAAGTGGCGTGGTCCTCCTTTATATCCCTCGGGGCGATTTCGGAAAGAGCCCTTTAAAATATTAAGTACAAACGGACCACGCGCGAAAAAACTTAGAAAAAATAATTAAAAACTTGGTTCTGGCGGCTAGCTACCCACGCACCAAAGAGTACTTGGTGCGGGACTTCGGCTCACGGACTCGCCTACGCTTTTGCCCATGGGACTACGTGCCCCGTAGAATGTGACAATAATATATATACAAATAAAAAGACCCCGCACTTAGACAGAAGTTTGGGGTCTCTTCATATCTTTGTGTGAGGTCGTTGTTCCGGTTTTAGTAGCCGGAGTTGGGGTCATTTCGCCGCCTGACCAAATCTACCATGATTTGTTCGCGTGTAACTCTCGGTCCAGTCGGTGTATCAGTGTATACTTCCATTTTCTTCCCATGAAAATCAAAGGCTATAACCGTTGCCTGACCATGAATACCAGAACGGTATTCCACAAACGGGTAGACATGGTTATTGTAATGAACCAACTTACTCTCTTCATCAACTTCAATTTTATCGACTACAGGTTCCATATAACCCCGAAGCTTAATAAGTCTTTCAACTATTTCTTCAATAGGACCGCCATTAACCGCAATTACATTGAACTTCTTCATCATTAATTCTCCTTTTTGTTGATCGTACTGTGTCTTTTCCGCAATTTCTTGTTTCATTATACACCTTTCATATATTTTGTCAAGCACGTTACGAACACAAAAATAACCCTATATTTAGGGTTTATTTTGATTAAAAACTTGGTTCTGGCGGCTAGCTACTTTTGCCTCATTGAGACTATCATCGCCACTACAGCGATTAACTTCTGTGTTCGGAATGGGAACAGGTGTGGCCACTGCGTCAAACCACCAAAACCAAATTTTCAATAAACTAATTATACCTAAAACTTTAACTAAATCAAAATCTGAAATTTAGGCACAATAATTTAAATTATTGTGCGGGGAAAGCTAGAGAAAACATGAGTCAAAATAGATGCATAGACGAAACAATCATCACTCAGACTTCCCTGAACGCAGGGCAGTGTTTGATGTGTTCACTCGTCTTACACCGATCTCATGTTTTCTCTACTCTCCAAATTTCAGATTTCAATTATTTCAAGGTACTCGCAGAATTAATTAATTCCACGCAACGGATTAAGATATTACCCGCCTCAATAAAAATTGATTCGGGCAAGTATTTTCTAGATTGCCCCGTACCATGCGATACAGGGTAAAGATTTTTAAATTTCCTAATAGAAATCGACTAATTAGTACTCCTCGGCTTAACATATTACTACGCTTACACCTAGAGCCTATCAACGTGATCATCTCTCACGAGTCTCAAATGATTCCTTATCTTGGGGACGGCTTCATTCTTAGATGCTTTCAGAATTTATCCGTTCCAAACTTAGCTACTCTGCGATGCCCTTGGCAGGACAGCAGACACACCAGAGGTTTGTTCAACTCGGTCCTCTCGTACTAGAGTCAAATCCCCTCAAGAATCGACGCCTGCAGTAGATAGGAGACCAACCTGTCTCACGCTTGTTATCCAAAATTACTTTTGGCAATGGACTATAGCTTCACCCTGTACCGAATGGTATCGGGGGCTGATGTTTAGTCTCTACGGGTGTTTATGAACTTTGTTGAGGACCCTACATATTTATAGGGTGAGTACGATTTTAAATAAACCGCAAAAAAGTGGGGTGGCATTGGTGAAAGAATCTCAATCTTCACCAGTCTGGATCTTCCCAGTGCTCTTTGTTTCACTTATTGTGTCTGTCGTTTGTGACATTCCCAATAAAAATAAAACAGTTATTAAGCTACACCGAC
>JBFZBC010000002.1:0-2744 GCA_041308645.1 bacterium | reverse complement strand
CTACACTGTTAACATAAAAAATGGAGTTTTTAAGAGAATATTTAATTATGTTATATAAGTAATTAAAAATATTTTTGTAATAAATAACTTTCGTTTCTTTATCAAACAAGGGGTCATTTTCTATTACACCTTTTTTTGCTTTAAGTATGACTACCACCTTATAACCCAAATCATGGGCTACTTTTAGGGCATGTAAATGGTAGTGTTCTTCTTCGGCGAAGTTGTAAAAATATTTCTGATAACCCCAGATTATTGAAATAAAAATTTTATTTTTGTTAGACATTTTTTGGTGAAGAATTAAGTCTTTTGAGGGTAAAAAATACGATTGGAACTATTGAGTATGAAATTAAAGTGGCCCAGGCTGCACCCGTTAAACCAATTTTTGGAATTAAGATTATGTTTAGAATTATATTTGTGGTAACTGCTAATAAATTATAAAACAGAATAGATTTTAAATAATTTTCCGTCATTAAATACTTGTTAATTCCGGCACTCAAAAAGAAACCAATGCCAGACCAAACATAAATTTGTAAGATTGGAATGGAACTGAGATAGTTTGTTCCATATAATAATTTAATAATCCAAGGGGCGAAGAGAGCGATGGGGATGGTAATTAGGAGAGCTGTTCCAGTTAAAAATAAATACAGTTTTTTCAACCGGTTTAGGTATATTTCCTCATGTGTTTTTTTGGCGTTGATAATGGCGGGAAAAATGGAACCACAAATCAGGCCTGGAATAAAATACCAGATTTCGGATAATTTTACGGCTACAGCATATAATCCAACCTGGGTTTCATTCAGATAAAATTTGATCATTACTTGGTCAATTTTAAGGAGTAAATAGCCGGTGACCGCAGATAACATTAGATAAAAAGTAGCAGAGAAAAATATTTTTGCTATCCCCTTGTTAAATTTCCAGTCTTTAAATATCAGATCGCTTTTAAAATAATTATAGATATAAATAACTGTCCCAACAATGTAATCTAAGGCAAAAGCAAAAACTAACCAAATAATTCCTTTGCCACTCATTATTAAAAAGATTTTAAAAAGTGAAACGATTATAACACCAATGATTTGTGCCTGAGCATTTTTTTTGGCTTGAACAGTGGCTTGAAAATAATAAGCGATGACATTAACTGGGGACCAAAGAAAAATTGTTGCATACAAAATTATTAAAATTTTTATTAAACTGGTTGATTCAAAGATTAGAGCTGAAGTTGTTGTAATTAAAAAAGCTAAACCGCCCCCCAAACTCAATAACCAAAAAGCTGTGCCTAGTAATTCATTTTTCTTTTCTGGTTGTTTAACCAGTTCTCGTACCAAAATATCATTAATTCCTAGTCCAGCAATAAAGCTAAAAATACCAACAAAGGCAAAAATATAGCTTAAAATCCCAAAATTTGTTGGACCTAGGTATCTGGCCAACCAAATATTAACTATTAATGAAATAACCATTGAAAGCTGACCAGCAAACATCCAACCGGTATTTTGAAAATACTTTTGAAAGCCGGCGTGACTCCATTTTCCTTTTACGTAGCCCAAAAAAGTCTCCCAACTGGCAAAAGAATCCAGCAGACTCACTCCTTTTATTTGTTGGGGTTTTACATCCTCCATAAAATGATTGGTTTTGACCAATTTAACTTCTTTTTATAGCAAAATCCTACCATTTTTTGAGAGATTTTGCTATTCTAGACCTCGTGGATGCATATTTCTTTATTGTTGTTGGTCTAATTGTTTTTTCACTGCTGGTTATTTTTTATGTTCGATTTTCCCGGAAAGGGGAACCTGAGCTGGAAAAGACGGATCATGTAATTGACGCAGAAGACTTTACTATTTTAGAATAAGGTATTATAGGGTATTATCTATATCCTCCAGCCCTAGGACGGTCCTAGGGCTGGGTCTTTTGGGCTGTTTATGGTAGGATAATTATGTGTTAAGAAATTTAATTTTTTCAGTTGGCGAAAATTATCATATTTATAATAGAGGAGTTGAGAAGAAGAAGATTTTTCCTCAAAAATCTGACTACACCAGATTTTTAGTTCTTTTATATATTTTAAATACAAAAGAACGGATCAATATTCGAGAAAGTTTAAAAGCCCTAGGACCGTCCTCGGATATAAGGGATTTATTTAAGGAGAAGAGATATAATGTCCTGGTGGACATTGGCGCTTATTGTTTAATGCCAAACCATTTTCATTTACTTCTGCATGAAAGGACAGAGAACGGTACTTCTCATTTTTTAAAGAAAGTTTTAACTGCTTACTCTATGTATTTTAATAAAAAATACGAAAGGAAGGGCCCGTTATTTGAAAGTCGTTTTATGGCTCAACATGCAAATACTGATGAATATCTAAAATATCTGTTTTCATATATTCATTTAAATCCCATAAAGTTAATTCAGTCAGATTGGAAGGAAAAGGGGATTAAAGATATTAATATCACAAAGAATTATTTGAAAAATTTTGAATATTCAAGTTATTTAGATTTTATGGAAAATGATCGTGCTCAGGGTGCTATTTTAAATCTGAAAAATTTTCCTGAATATTTTAATGATAAGGTAGAATTTGAAACTGATTTAATTGATTGGCTAGAATTTAATCCACACCTTCTCCAGCCCTAGGACGGTCCTAGGGAAAAGAGGGTTATCCCCAATTTTAGTAAAAAAGATTAGGGGATATAGTGGTTTACTGTTATGATGCCAGGAGATGAAAAATTTTGGAAAATATTTTGTGTTTACATTCGCCA
>JBFZBC010000001.1:0-4398 GCA_041308645.1 bacterium | reverse complement strand
TAAAAATGAACGGACAGAATTTTAAACCGGAAGAAATTTCTGCTATGATCATCCAAAAATTGAAAAATGATATTGAAGCAAAAATCGGTGAGAAGATAACTGATGCTGTGATTACTGTCCCAGCTTACTTCAATGATTCACAAAGACAAGCCACAAAAGACGCTGGAACGATTGCTGGTTTAAATGTATTAAGAATTATCAATGAACCAACAGCCGCAGCTTTGGCTTACGGTTTTGATAAAAAGAAAAATGAGCAAATAGCAGTATATGACTTTGGAGGAGGAACATTTGATATTTCCATCTTGGAAGTGGGAGCGGATATCGTGGAAGTGAAGTCTACTGATGGTGATAGTCATCTTGGTGGGAGGGATATTGATAGAAAGATTATTGATTGGGTAGCTTCTGAGTTTAAGAAAGAAAGTGGAATTGATGTCTCAAAAGATCCTTTAGCTTTACAACGCTTAGATGAGGCTGCTGAAAAAGCTAAAATTGAACTTTCCACAGCTATGGAAACAGAGATTAATATTCCATTCATTACTTCTGACGCTAATGGTCCAAAGCACTTGTTGATAAAATTTACTCGCGCAACATTAGAAAATTTAGCAAAAGAGTACATTGATCGTTCTATTGAAATAACTAAAAGAGCAATAGCCGCTTCACCATTTAAAGTCGCAGATATTGATGAAGTGGTGATGGTTGGAGGTCAAACTAGAATGCCCGCTATTGTAAAGGCAGTAAAAGAAATCTTTGGTAAAGAACCAAACTTGTCTGTGAACCCAGATGAAGTTGTGGCTCTTGGAGCAGCGGTTCAGGGTGGAATCCTTCGTGGAGATGTTAAAGATATTCTTTTACTTGACGTTATTCCGCTTTCTCTAGGTATTGAAACTATGGGTGGAGTTGCTACAAAACTCGTTGAAAAAAATACTACAATCCCAACAACCAGAAGTCAGGTATTTTCTACTGCGGCTGATAGCCAAACTTCTGTAGAAATCCACATTGTTCAAGGTGAAAGAGCTTTGGCTCATGATAATAAAAGTTTAGGTAGGTTTATTCTTGATGGTATTCCTCCTTCTCCACGTGGTATGCCTCAAATTGAAGTTTCATTTGATGTGGATGCCAACGGTATTCTTTCGGTTAAAGCAAAAGATAAATCTACTGGTAAAGAGCAGAGTATAAGAATTGAAGCTCGCTCTGGTCTAACTGAAGATGAAATTAAGAAGATGACTGCTGACGCTACAGCACACGAGGCTGAAGATAAAAAGAAAAAAGAGGAAATAGAAATCAAAAATATAGCTGAGCAGATGATATACACAGCAGAAAAAGCTATTAAGGATAATGGTGGAAAAGTTGAGACTGAAATCATTAAAAATGTTGAGGATAAAATTGCTGATCTTAAAAAAGCTAAAGATGGAACTGATATTGAAGCCACCAAGAAAGCATCTGAGGCACTGTCAGGGGAGATGCAAAAGATTGGTGAGGCAATGATGAAGGCTCAGCAAGCTGAGCAAGCTAAGCAGTCTGCTCCTGGACAAGAAGGTGCTAAGAAAGAGGATAATGTAAAAGACGCTGAGTATAAGCAAACTGGCGGAGAAGAAAAGAAATAAATAAATGGCTAAAGATTATTACCAAACACTCGGCGTAAATAAAAATGCTTCTAAGGATGAAATAAAAATTGCCTTTAGGAAGCTGGCTCACCAATACCACCCAGACAAGGGTGGTGGTAATGAGCAAAAGTTCAAGGAGGTTAGTGAAGCCTATACTGTGCTTGGCGATGATAAAAAACGCCAGCAATATGATACTTTTGGCTCAGCCGGTCCTTCGGGTGGGGGTGGCGGTTATGGTGGTAACTATGGCGGTTTCAACGGACAAGATTTTGGTGGTTTTGATTTCTCTCAATTTCAGAGGGGAAATGGTGGTATGGAATTTGATCTTGGTGACATCTTCGGTGATATTTTTGGTGGAGGACGGAGACAGCGAGTGAGAAAAGGTCAGGACATCACGGTGGATTTGGAAATCAGCTTTTCTGAATCCGTATTCGGCGTGGAAAAAGAATTCAGTTTGACTAAAAATCATTCATCTAAAGCAGAAAAAATAAAAGTGAAAGTTCCTGCGGACATAAATAACGGCGAGACGATACGCTTGAGAGGAGCTGGGGAGACCATACCCGACGGACAGCCTGGTGATTTGTATATCAGCATTTCCGTGCGTCGTGATCCGCTTTTCCAAAAAACCGGCAAAAATATCCTAACGGAAATAAATATCAAGCTCTCAGACGCGCTTTTGGGGATAAAATATCCGCTAAAAACTTTGGATGGGGATATTGAATTAAAAGTGCCGGAAGGTATAAATAATGGTGATATGCTCCGCGTAAAGAACAAAGGAGTACCTATCGACACTCGTCATCGTGGCGATCTCCTGGTCAAAGTAAAAATTCAAATGCCCACCCACCTCTCCCGTTCTGCCAAAAAAATGATTGAGGATTTGAAGAGGGAGGGGATATAGGTGGTTGTGTTCGCATTAAAAAAACCAGGGTCATCACTTGGACAACCCTGATTCTGAAGATAAACATACTATTTATTTTAAACGACCTATTTTATCCTGTTGATTTTTCCAACAGGATATTCCAACATCCATAGCTCCCATAACAGATGCTATTATTAGATAGCCAAGCTCTTGCTGAACGCCAGCCAGTCCGTTCTTTTCTTGATGATCCGATAAAGAACAAACAGCAATACCATCTGTGGGGGTGGCGATTGCCGGCCCGTTTTTACTATGGGAGCTTAACAAACCACTTTTTACCAGAGAATAGGCTTTGGCTAACGTTATTGAATGTATAGCCTCCAGACAAGCCCCCTCTGTTAAACAACGATTGATAATGCAAACAATATTTATTGTGCCACCACTTTTAACACTATCAATTTCCCATATTTTATCACCAGGCGAAAATCTGTTTCCAAGCCCAACCGTCACAAATGTGTCCACTTGCATATTATTTGCATCACTCCTTAAGCAAAATGATTTGCAAGCAACAGACGGAACAGAGGTGAACAAAACCACAGCGGCGCTGTCACCAACTTCCCGTTGGACCTTTTTTGTAAATTTAAGCCATTGAAACGGTTTATCACCTATTGATTCTTTTTTACCCAACGAGCGATTTACAACTGTTCGTATTCCACTCTGCAAACCGCCGCCAGACACTGCCCAACTCGCCACATCAATCGGCTGTGTGAACCGAAAAATATTGGCATTTTCTACCATTTTGTAAATGAACATAAGGTCTCCTCCTTTTCTTTAACAAAAGACACTGCTATAATCTAATTTCAAGCATAGTATATGAATAATTTTTTGTCAATGTCATCGTTTCTTCTTGTATTTTCGGCTATCATTATTGATATTATATTTGGTGACCCGGTTTGGTTGTGGCACCCCATTAGATTCATGGGGAAAATTATTAAAATATCCGAGGATTTCCTATACTTTATATTTCAAAAACACTTAAAATTTGCCGGTATTGTTTTAGTTATAATCATTGTCGGCAGTTCCTTTTTGTCTGTATTTATTATTTCTCTTGTCCTTTACAAAATAAACCTGTGCCTAGGAATTATTTTTCAGGTTTACATTTTGTACACCACTTTAGCTCTACGATCACTCACAGATGCGGGTAGAAGAATTAGAAAATTTTTAAAAAATACGGACATACCTTCAGCTCGCAAGGAGGTCGGCTATATTGTCAATCGCGATATGAGAAAAGGAAATGAGCAAGAAATTATCCGGGCCACACTAGAATCTCTAACTGAAAATTTATCTGATGGTATTATTGCTCCACTATTCTTCGCAATACTAGGCGGTGCTCCGTAGTAATAGCTTATAAAGCCATAAATACGCTTGATTCCATGGTTGCTTATAAAAGTGACCGCTATTTGGATTTTGGCTGGGCTTCAGCTAAATTGGATGATATCGTCAATTATTTACCAGCCAGAATTACCGGTTTGCTTTTAATTATTTCTGCATTTATTTTAAATGAACACCCAATTAAGGCTATACAAACTTGGAAAAAAGATTCTCAAAAAGGACCATCACCAAATGGAGGAATTCCTATCGTAACTTTTGCTGGAGCAGTGGATATACAGCTTGGCGGAGATTGTCAAACTAAAGATGGTTTAATAATAAAAATTCCAATAGTAGGAGGTTTAAGACAAAAACTTGAAACCACAGATATAACCAAGGCTAATATTTTTATATACGCTTCCACAATTATAATATTTATTAGCTATTTTTTGCTGATAAAACTGTAGTGTTCAATTGATAAATTTTTTGCTATTATACATCTATGATTAAAAACAATTCACGTAAAATCTTATTGTCAGGGGTAAAGCCGACAGGTCGTGTACATATTGG